>NZ_PCOH01000018.1:0-119331 GCF_002976445.1 Bacillus sp. MYb56 | reverse complement strand
AAAACCCCGAATCATGGGGCTTTTTTTAAGTGTCCATGATTCGGGGTACAGTTCATTGTAGAAGCGTCTTTTTTATTTACTATTCCATCATATGTGCAATTTTCTTAGAGAACATAAGAAGTACTAATCCTAGCACGATTACGATAACACCGATGCTTGCGAATACTTCTAAATATCCTAAAGATTGAGTGAAAGCAGCTAATTGTCCTGCTAATAAGTTTGCAAAGCCAGTACCAGCTAACCATACACCCATTAATAAAGATGCTAATTTAAGAGGTGCGATTGCACTTACCATAGATAATCCGATTGGTGATAAGAATAATTCACCGATTGTGTGGAACATGTAAGTGAATACAATGAATAGTAAATTTGCTTTCATTGTAATGTTACCTTCATCGCTACCAGTTTTTAGAACAGCTAAAGTTAAAACTAAGTACCCGATTCCTAGTAAAATCATACCAAAAGCCATTTTTGTAGGGATTTTTAAATCACCATTTTTTGTTTTTGAAAGTTTAATCCATAATGCAGAAACTGGTAATGCTAGTAAGATAATGAATAGTGGGTTTACAGATTGGAACCAAGGTGTTGGAATTGTAAATCCACCAATTGTACGATCCACGAACTTATCTGTGTAAAGTGTTAAAGAACTACCAGCTTGTTCAAATCCTGCCCAGAAGAATACAACGAAACAAGTTAAAATTAAAATTGCAGTTGTACGCTTTTTCTCTTGTGTTGTTAAAGGTTTTTTCTCAATAGGTTTTGCATTTTGTTCTTTAGATTTTTTACCGACAACAGTTGTTCCAGCTGATCCTAAGTAACGAGGTGCTAATAAGTTAAATGCAATCTGTCCAATGATCATACCGATACAAGCTGTTAAGAAACCGTATCTATAATCTGTGAAATAACCGCAAATGAATGGAGCGATAAGAGCTCCTAAGTTAATTCCCATATAGAAGATAGTGAAGGCACTATCACGACGAGAATCGTTGTCGCTATATAATTGACCTAATAAAGTCGAAATATTTGGTTTGAAGAATCCGTTACCGATAACTAATAATCCTAATCCTAAAAATAGTCCAGTTTTCGTGTTCATTGAAAATAGTACGAAGTTACCAAGTGCCATAATGATACCGCCGATGGTAATGGCGTGTCGTTTCGTAATGAAATGGTCAGTTAGCCAACCACCAATAATAGGTGTGAAGTATACTAACATTGTGAAAATACCGTAAATCTGTACAGCAACTGCTTTATCAAAGCCTAAACCGCCACTTACTAAGCTCGTTGTTAAATAAAGAACTAATAAGCCACGCATTCCGTAATAACTAAATCTTTCCCATGCCTCTGTAAAGAACAACAAATATAATCCTGGTGGATGTTTTTTTGGTGATTGTTGCTCTCCAGCTTTGTCTAATTTTAAAGCTGCATCCATGTTTGTTTCCCCCTAATCCTGTATAACGGATATTTATGTAATTATTTTAATTCACAAAATATTTAGAAGTCAATAGAATTATATGGAAATAGCAAGAAAATTTATGAAAAAATCTATTTTTCTTCAACCGTTATTATATTTTTCCCTGAAAACAAGATAATAAGCGTTTTCAAATGTAGTAATTGAATTCTAAAATAAAGTAAAATAGTGATAAATCAGAAAATTTAGATTAAAATATTTATTCTGATATAGAGAAAATATACTATATTTACTTTTATAATATAACATATCGGGAATAAAAATACAAAATGAAATAATGTGACACTTCAGTGAAATGAAAAAACCAGCTCCATAAAAGAGGGAGCTGGTTACAATGAAATTATTTAACAAAGCGTTTTTCAATGTCGTCTAGTAGTAAGTTAGCAGCCATTACACCGCCAGCTGTATTCCAAATAACGTCGTCAACTTTGTATGCTTTTCCGTTCTTTACTGCATTTAAGTTTTTAAAGAGAGGGTCGTTTATATATTCTTTTTCTAGTTCAGAACCTTTTTTCTCATTGCCTTTATCGAATGTGAAGTAGAATAATACATCGCCATCCATTGCCGAAATACGCTCTTTAGATACGTTACGTTCTGCGAAATCATCTTTGTTTTGATCTCCAGGACGTTTAAATCCAAGTTCTTTTAAAATAACACCAGAGAATGTATCGCCATGATAAATACGAACATCACCAGGCATAAAGCGTACCATAGAAATTTCTTGATTTACTGTATCACCAAGTTTGCCTTTTAAATCTTCCATACGTTTTCCGTAATCAGCTAAAACTTTTTGACCTTCTTTTTCCTTATTTAAAGCTTTTGCATAAAATTTGAAGTTATCTTTCCATTCACCACGTAATGTTTCCGAGAAAACAGTAGGTGCAATAGCTTTTAATTGCTCATACACTTTTTCGTGGCGCATTTTGTTACCGATAATTAAGTCTGGTTTTAAAGAAGCGATAGTTTCAACGTTAACTTGTCCTTCATCGCCAACAACTTTTACATCTTTCATTTTATCCTTAATATGTGGATACCACGGATCACCAGTCCAAGACTTTACAGCCCCAACTGGTTTTACACCTAATTCGAGTAAAGCTTCAGTTCCTTCATTAGTTAAAATAACTACACGTTTTGGATTGGCAGGAACTTCTGTTTTACCCATTGCGTGCTCAACCGTAATCATTTCTTTTTTATTATCTTCTTTTGTTGATTCTTCTTTGTTATTTGATTTTCCACAAGCACTTAAAAGAAGTGAAAAAGCTAGTAAAAATACAAATACTGTAAACGATTTCTTTTGCATGAAATTCATTATGTACCCCCTACATGTTGAGAATATTTTTCAATAGCAAGCATGATGTTAAGCCTTTATCTTTGGATTGTCAATATATATTACTGAAAATAGTTCTCATTATCGTTGACAATGAGAATTAAGTTGAAATACACTTACAACGTATCATTATACATTGAAGGGGAAACGCTGCATGTTATTAAAAACAAATCAAGCAAAATGGATTGGATTATTTGCTGGAATCATTGCAGTCGTTATTTGTATTTGGGGAAGTATTATTTTCGGATATACAAATACGAGTTGGAAATTAGCTTTAGATGCTTTTTTCCATTTTAATGGTTCAAATGAGCATATTATTATTCAAAATGTGCGTCTACCAAGGGCGTTAATTGCAGCAAGTGTTGGTGCTAGTTTAGCCATTGCAGGTTGTTTAATGCAAACTTTAACAAAGAATCCGCTTGCTTCTCCAGATTTTATTGGATTAAATTCAGGCGCTGCGTTCTTTATAGTTGTAGCAATTGTACTCTTTTCCGTGACATCATTATCAGCTTTCACATGGATTGCCTTTTTAGGAGCGGCAGTTGCAGCAGTACTTGTATTTGCCTCTAGTTCTTTAGGAAAAGAAGGGACAACGCCTCTTAAGTTAACATTAGCAGGTGTAGCGATAAGCGCTTTATTTTCATCATTAACACAAGGGTTACTCGTATTAAATGAAAAAGCATTTGAAGAAGTGTTATTTTGGCTTGCCGGATCTGTGCAAGGAAGAAAGTTAGAGATTTTACAATCTGTATTCCCGTATTTATTAATAGGCTGGATTGCATCTTTTATGATGGCAGGGAAAGTAAATACATTAATGATGGGGGAAGATGTCGCAAAGGGGCTCGGACAACGAACAATTTTAATGAAATCATTCGTGTTACTTATTATTGTACTGTTGTCTGGTGGTTCAGTTGCGGTTGCTGGTCCAATTGGATTTATTGGCATCGTTACTCCTCATTTCGCAAGAGCTCTTGTTGGGGTAGATCACAGATGGAGAGTACCCTATAGCGGATTGTTAGGTGCAATACTATTAATCTTGGCTGATATAGCAGCAAGATATGTCATTATGCCACAAGAAGTACCAGTAGGGGTTATGACAGCATTTATCGGGGCCCCATTCTTTATTTATATTGCACGTAAGAGAGGGCTTAGCAAATGAAGAAGTATATTCCGTTTCGTATTGGAAAAGGCGAGCTCTCGTTTTTAATGTATAAACGAGCTTGTCTCGTCTTATTGAGTTTACTAGTTGTTTTAATAGGATTATTTTTTGCGAGTGCAGGTATGGGGGATATGAAAATTGCTCCTTATGACGTATGGCAAGCGATTACCGGAAATGGTGATGCGATGTCAAATATGGTTGTAAATAAATTTCGTATGCCGCGTATTTTAATTGCTATCCTCGTAGGAATTGCGCTTGCGGTAGCGGGCTGTATTTTACAAGGGCTCGTTCGAAACCCACTTGCTTCTCCTGATATCATCGGAATTACGGGCGGGGCAAGTGTTGCAGTTGTACTCTTTTTAGCTATATTTAGTGATAAAAACAATGCGTTAACAGTAAGCATTCATTATATGCCGCTAGCAGCTTTTGCTGGGGCAACAATTGTAGCGTTTTTTGTATATTTATTTGCCTGGAAAAATGATGGATTATCACCGATTAGTCTTGTTTTAATTGGTGTTGGATTTTGGGCATTAACGAAAGCAGCAACAACTTTATTTATGTTGTTAGCACCAATTTATCAAGCAAGTCAAGCGAATGTATGGATCACAGGTACTGTTTATGGCTCTTCGTGGCAAAACGTTATGATACTTGCGCCGTGGGTTCTTATTTTAACGGTAATATCATTTATAGCGGCTAGACATTTAAATGCTCAAGAGTTAGGGGATGATATTGCGGTAGGACTGGGTGTTCCTTTAACGAAGTCACGCGTATTCATGTTATTACTTAGTACAGCTTTAATTGGCGGGGCAGTTGCCTTTGCGGGAGGAATTGGATTTGTTGGTTTAATGGCACCTCATATTTCGCGAAGATTAGTTGGCTCTTTCTACGGTGCATTGCTCCCAGTTGCGGCGATTATCGGTGCAATTCTAGTACTCGCTGCAGATTTAATTGGGCGTACAGTTTTCGCACCACTTGAAATTCCAGTAGGGGTATTTACATCAGCAATTGGTGCACCTTATTTTATTTATTTACTTTATAAAAGTCGGAATTCATAAAGGGAGATGAATATGCAAAAAGCATTGGAGACGAAACGCTTGACGCTGTCGTATGGTGAAACGATTATTATTGATGAGCTGAATTTAGAAATTCCAAAAGGGGAAATTACAATCTTCATCGGTTCTAACGGTTGTGGGAAATCAACTTTATTACGTTCACTAGCTAGATTATTAAAGCCAACAACCGGTGACATTTTGTTAGATAATCAAGCAATTCAAAGTATGCAAACGAAGCAAATTGCTCGCCAAATGGCAATTTTACCGCAAGGTCCACAAGCTCCAGAAGGACTTACAGTATTGCAACTTGTAAAGCAAGGACGTTATCCATATCAAACATGGCTGAAGCAATGGTCCGAAAAAGATGAGGAAATGGTACAAAAAGCGCTTGCTGCAACGGGTATGACAGAATTTGCTGAGCGTGATGTTCATGCCCTTTCAGGTGGACAACGTCAACGTGCTTGGATTGCAATGACCCTTGCACAAGATACAGATATTATTTTGCTTGATGAGCCGACTACATATTTAGATATGACGCACCAAATTGAAGTGTTAGATTTATTATTCGAATTAAATGAAACAGAGAAAAGAACGATTGTTATGGTATTGCACGATTTAAATTTGGCATGTCGTTATGCAGACAACATTGTAGCTATTCAAGATAAACAAATATATGCGCAAGGTAAACCAGAAGAAGTTATTGACCAGAAGTTAGTTCGGGATGTATTCCGTATGGAGTGTCAAATAAGCGCTGATCCGTTATTTGGGACGCCGCTCTGTATCCCGCATGGAAGAGGAAGACGTGTATTTAAAGAGGCTGTTCAGGCGATGAGATAACGAAAAAAGACGATGAGGATTCATCGTCTTTTTTATTTTTGGCAAGAAAATAATAGAAAAAGGGGAATACGTAAACGTCGTTCATATTCTTCTTCATCTTGAAAACAGTTTCGATTTGGTGTAGCTTCTTTTAAGCTTGTAATCGTAAATCCGGCTTGTTGTAATAATGTAAAATATTCTTCCGTAGTCCGGTGATATTTAATAACTTCTTGATCAATCCATGGCTCAACTCGTTTTCCTGTTTCGAAATAATCATCGACGAGCCAACTAGTTCTTTTACCACTCGTTTGCAAGCTTTCAAATGAAGAGGTAATAACGGGATGTTGAACGCTAAAGGTGAAGGTTCCGTTTGTTTTTAAAGTTTGAAACACATTTTGAAAAATGATATCAAGGTGTTCAATATAATGTAAGGCGAGTCTAGATGTTACTAAATCAAAAGTAGAAGGAGGGTATGTGTAGTCTTTGAGGTTTAAAAAATGAACGGTGCCATTTTTATTTTCTAGTTGTTTTTTAGCTTTTTCATACATAAGCTCGGAGCCTTCAATACCAGTGTAAGAGTGGCATCCATGTTCTAATAATTCTTCGCCGAATTTAGCATCACCACAACCTAAATCGAGGATTTGTTTTCCTGTTACATTGCCAATGAGCTGAAAGAATGCTGGTTTTTCAAGGGATTCGTTTGGACTATTTTCTCGATATCTTCGCTGCATATATTGCTCTAAAAACGATTCGTTATTATATACATCAGATTCAGTAAATGCCATTTTAAAAGCCTCCTAAATATTTTTTTAATTCTATCAAATATGAAAAGTAAATGATAGATTTCTTGTAATGAATCATATATAATCTAAAATTGTAAGCGGTTTCTTTAAACTATTTTTCTATAATAAATTCTGAAAACGTGTTAAGCTAGAAGAGGGATTATTATAACTATTAAGATAATAATCCGCTTACATGAACGATGGGAGGCTTCACGATGTCTAGTAAAACACTTGCAAACTTTTTAGAAGAAAATTTAGAGGATTTAAAATCAAAGGGGCTTTATAACGTAATTGATCCGCTTGAAAGTCCAAATGGACCGATTATTACACTTGGCGGAAAAGAATATATTAACTTATCTTCAAACAACTATCTTGGATTAGCGACTGATAATCGCTTACAAGAAGCAGCAATTGGTGCAATTCATAAGTACGGCGTTGGAGCAGGAGCTGTTCGTACAATTAACGGTACTTTAGATTTGCATATTAAATTAGAAGAAACAATTGCAAAGTTTAAACATACAGAAGCAGCAATTGCTTATCAATCAGGATTTAACTGTAATATGGCAGCGATTTCAGCTGTTATGGATAAAAATGATGCGATTCTTTCAGATGAATTAAACCATGCATCTATTATTGATGGTAGTCGTCTATCAAGAGCGAAAATCATCGTTTATAAGCATTCTGATATGGAAGATTTACGCAAAAAAGCAATCGAGGCAAAAGAATCAGGTCTTTATAATAAATTAATGGTTATTACAGACGGTGTTTTCTCAATGGATGGAGATATTGCAAAATTACCAGAGATTGTTGAAATTGCAGAAGAGCTGGATTTAATGACATATGTAGATGATGCACACGGTTCAGGTGTACTTGGCAAAGGTGCAGGTACTGTAAAACATTTCGGCCTTTCTGATAAAGTTGATTTCCAAATTGGTACATTATCAAAAGCAATTGGGGTAATTGGTGGATATGTAGCTGGGAAACAAAACTTAATCGATTGGTTAAAAGTGCGTTCACGTCCATTCTTATTCTCAACAGCTTTAACACCAGCTGATGCAGCTGCTTGTATGAGATCAATTGAAATTCTAATGGAAAGCACAGAGTTACACGATCGTTTATGGGAAAATGGTCGCTATTTAAAACAAGGGTTAAAAGAACTTGGCTTTAACATTGGAGAAAGTGAAACACCAATTACACCTTGTATTATTGGTGATGAAGTATTAACACAAGAATTTAGTAAACGTCTAAATGAAGAAGGCGTATACGCAAAATCTATCGTATTCCCAACCGTAGCAAAAGGAATGGGACGCGTTCGTAATATGCCTACAGCAGCTCATACGAAAGAAATGCTAGATGAAGCAATTCGTAAGTATGAAAAAGTAGGGAAAGAAATGGGTATCATTTAATTAACGACATCTTTTGAATAGCTTGCAAATGGGGAGTGGGAAAAATGAAAAAAATTCTAGTAACCGGTTCTTTAGGGCAAATTGGTTCTGAACTAGTAATGAAACTTCGTGATGTATACGGCGCATCAAATGTTATTGCAACAGATATTCGTGAAACAGACAGTGAAGTAGTAACGTCTGGTCCATTTGAAACGTTAGATGTAACGGATGGACAAAAATTACATGATATTGCAAAGCGTAATGAAGTAGATACAATTATTCATTTAGCGGCTTTACTTTCAGCAACTGCAGAAAAAAATCCGTTATTTGCTTGGAATTTAAATATGGGTGGACTTGTAAATGCATTAGAAGCAGCACGTGAATTAAACTGTAAGTTTTTCACGCCAAGTTCTATCGGTGCATTTGGTCCATCAACGCCAAAAGATAATACACCACAAGATACAATTCAGCGTCCTACTACGATGTATGGGGTAAACAAAGTAGCAGGAGAATTATTATGTGATTATTATCATCAAAAGTTTGGCGTTGATACGCGCGGTGTACGTTTCCCTGGCTTAATTTCTTACGTAGCTCCTCCAGGAGGCGGAACAACTGACTATGCAGTTGAAATTTATTATGAGGCGATTAAAAAAGGTACATACACCTCATACATTGCAGAAGGAACATACATGGACATGATGTATATGCCAGATGCTTTACAAGCAATCATCTCATTAATGGAAGCTGATCCAAATAAACTAGTTCATAGAAATGCGTTTAACATTACAGCAATGAGCTTTGAACCAGAGCAAATTGCAGCATCAATCCGTAAACACATTCCGAACTTTACAATGGATTACGCAGTAGATCCAGCTCGTCAAACAATCGCTGATAGCTGGCCGAACTCTATTGATGCAACAGCAGCAATGAAAGAGTGGGGCTTTAAAGCAGAATATGATTTAGACAAAATGACAACTGATATGTTAGCCAAGTTAAAAAAAAAGCTTGCAGCTGAGTTAGTGATGAATTAATAGGAAGAGCCGATTCTTAGGAATTGGCTCTTAATTATTTTAGGAAGGGAGAAAAGCAACATGCAAAGAGTTGATGTTGTATATGCATTAGTACACGATAGCGAAAAAGATAAAATATTAATGGTACATAATATAGAACAAAACGTTTGGTCATTGCCAGGCGGGGCTGTTGAAAAAGGTGAAATATTAGAGGAAGCACTAGTAAGAGAAGTGAAAGAAGAGACAGGTTTAACTGCCGCACTCAGTGGACTTGTCGCATTAAATGAGAAGTTTTTTGAAGAGAAAGGACATCATGCATTATTTTTTACATTCCGAGCAAATGTAGTAACAGGTGAACTTCGTGCAGAAGATGAAGGAGAAATTTCCGCAATCGAGTGGGTAGATAGAAAAATTGCGAATGAGCGATTCCCATACTACGATGGAGGGTTCGAATTATTATTAGAAGTTTCCATTCCATACAAGTTTCAACCAGAAACAAAGTAAGTTAACGAAGAAAAACAGGAGCCTCGGGGCTCCTGTTTTTCTATTCAATAGTCTTCAGTAATAGTTTCTTCAACAATGGTTTAATCTTCAGGCGTAAATCTTCAGCATGATTTGCAACTAAGAAGTGATGGTTATAAATGTTTTTCATTAGTTGATAAGTCGCTTCTTTCGCTTCGCCTTCTTCGATAAAGATGCCGATGACTTCCATACCACTTTTACGAGCAAGTTTGACTGCTTCGTGCGTATCTAAAATTCCGTCTTGTTGATAGTCTAGTGCAGAAGGTTCACCGTCTGTAAAGACAAGTAAGAATTTATGTTTTTCTGGTCTTTTCGCAAGCTTTTCGGAAACGATACGAATAATATACCCGTCGCGGTTATCTTCTTCTTCGCGAAGTTGCATAATTTCTGGACCGACGTTTGGTAACGTTGAGTTTTTATACGTAACAACTTCATGGATAACGTTCGGTTTATCTTCAGGTTTAGCACTAGAAGCATCTTCCCAAAATCCACTAATAGCGTGCGGGATTTTTAAAGATTTTAAAGCTTCATGGAATAGGACCACACTCTTCTTCGTTTCTTCCATTTTGTTATACATAGAACCAGAGCAGTCCACTAATAGTTGGAATGCAACGTCGAGCTCTTGTGATTCTTGTCCTTTTTTATAAAACATACGCGGCTGCTTTTCAGTATAAATACGAAGGAATTTCTTACGAAGCCTTCCGTAATATTTATCACTGTTTGCATTCGTTTTGTTTTCAATTGTTTTTTCGATAATTTTCTTTAATTCTTTTACATCTTTATTAACGACTGATTTGATAGCTTGGTAATCTTTTTTCTCATCAGGATTCGATTTGCGAGCTTCTTTAAATGTATGAGAAGCTCCCACATTATACTTGCCGTATGCACCGTCGTTTTGGCTAGAAGCATGAGACGCTCTTGCTTCCTCTGTATCAGCACCATCAAAGTTAGATTGTGTACTTTTTTGGGAAGTACCTTGTACAGAACCAAGTGCTTGGTCACCATCTTCTGATTCACGAGCAGTATCACCCATCATATTTGTTTTTGTTCCGCTTTCTAAATCAAAGCGTAAAAAGTTCTCGTTTTCATTGTTTTTATTTTCACGGTGCCATGTCGAGAAGCTTTCATCCATTTTGTTTTTGTTATCATCGTCATCTAGGAGCTGCGTATCATCATTTGCTAATTTTTCAGCGCGACTGTCTTTCTCATCTGCAATCACAGATAAATAAAGCGGTGCATGTCCGAAATAATTATTAAGCATATCACTTTCAAGAAGTCCTTCTAAACGATAGCGAATTTTCTCAACAATATACATAATATCTTCCGTATTACGAGCTTGGAATGTTTCATGCAAAATTGATTCAATTTGCTCGAAATATTCATTATTAAACATTTCATATTTATCACTCGTTAATGAAAGATAGCATAGACAAAATAGACGATCACCGTGATAGTTACGAACACGATTTATTTCATTTTGTGAGCCAAAGTAATTGCGATACATTTCTTTTCGGCGTTTAAAAATATGTTTTGTGCCAGGACGTAAATTTTTGACGATTTCCTCAACACGTAAATCTTCTAATAGAACAAATAATTGTGTTAAAAACTTTTTTAGAGGCGATTCTTGTAACTCAATCGCATAAGAACGAATTAAAGTCATGTCCGAGTAATGTTTATTACCAAGTGCCTTTAAGAACACTTCGCTTTTTAATCCGATTACTGTATCCTCTTCTTTTCGATCATCCCAAAAGTGACTAATGACAACCTTTTTTTCAATTTCGTCGTAGTATGCTTTATAGCCATACTCAAGATAGGCATCGTCTTCTTTTAAAAGAGCATACATTAAGTTTTCCATTTGTAGAAACAGCGACGCATCAATTTTTTTGTCACTAAAAATTTGTCTCATGAATTATCCCTCAAAGAAATAACTTTCTGCTAATTCACGGACAGTCATTTGTTCTGTTTCATCGTTTAATTTTGCGATAATACTACGTTCAATTGCACGCATAACAGGAATATATACACCTAAATCACATGCATCGATAATGCCACGAATACTAGCTGCTTCTTCACTTACGCGCCCATCACGAGCTAAAGGCATAAGATCGCTTGCGAATGCAACGAACTTTTCAATTGTTGCAACATCATTTAATTTTGATTCAGATAGTAATAGTTCTTTTAATGTATCACCTTGAATGTAAGGAACTTCAATAATAACGAAACGGTTTTTTAACGCTTCGTTTAGTTCACTTGTCCCAACATAACCTTCGTTAATCGCAGCAATTACGCGATATTCGTCATCACCGTATACAACTTCTTGTGTAAATGGGTTTGTAATCATTTTACGGTAATCTAACGCACCATGAAGAAGTGGTAACGTTTCAGGTTTTGCCATATTGATTTCATCAATATAAAGGAAATGACCGTTTTTCATTGCCTTCATAAGAGGACCGTTAACGAACGTAACTTCAGATGCGCCGTCTTTTGTTTGTAATGTGTTGTATCCTAAAATACCTTCTACATCTAAGTCGACAGAACAGTTAATGCTATGCATTGGTTTTTGGAATAAAGAAGAAAGAGTTTCCGCTAGTACTGTTTTACCACTACCAGTTGGTCCTTTTAATAGAATGTTTTTACCAAGTAAAAGTGCTGTAATGGCATCTTCAATAATGCTGTTATCAGATGCTTTATATATTTTCTTGCCAATTAAATGTGCATTTTCACCAGCTTCTTGTTTATTCTTTTCATGAATTGTAGAAAGCTGCTGTTTTAAATCAGAATGTATATGAAATTGTTCTAACATGTATTTCCCACCTAACATTATTTTCATAAAGTAATACATCTTATGATAACTTGTTTTAATATGGTATGCAAAGAAAAGGAGAAGGGGGAAATATAAAAGAAAAAGCAATCAATATCACATTGATTGCTTATAGTAAAGGAGAAATGAGTCGCATAAAGGACTCTAATATTCGTTTTTTGATACTTCTTTTTTGGAACGAGTTCCATTTAATTTCAGTGGAGTGTTTAAAGTCTTCTTCAAAATCGCGTTTAATATCATGAACGGTTTCTGATTCATATAGTACGCTAATAATTTCATAATTCAATTCAAAGCTACGTACATCCATATTTGCTGTTCCGATTGTTGCAATTTTATCGTCAACGAGTACAATCTTTGCGTGCATAAATCCATCTTTATAACTGTAAATAGAAGCACCAGCTTTTAAAAGTGGAGTGAAATAGGATTGAGATGCTTGATCGCTAATAATACTATCACTCTTACCAGGATATAAAATGCGTACATCTATTCCAGATATTGCACTTAAGCGTAATAATGTTAAAGTTTCTTGATCCGGAATAAAGTATGGTGTAGCGATCCAAATAGATTTTTTGGCTGAGCCCATAACAGCTAGTAATGTATTACGAATACTTTTATCATCTGAGCTTGGTCCACTTGCTACAATTTGCACCGCACCTTCTGCATCCGGAATTTCTTTTCCTGGGAAGTAGTGTCTATTCATAAATTGATCCCAAGAATAAGTATTCAATCCACTAGACGCATAAAGCCAATCTTCTAGAAAGATGGCTTGTAATTTATACAATGCTTTTCCTTCTATTTTTAAATGACTATCACGCCAAACAGGGAATTTTTTTGAGCGACCAAGATATTCATCACCGACGTTGAGCCCTCCGGTAAAACCAATTTCTCCATCTACAATGACGATTTTACGGTGATTACGATAATTAACGGTCTCGAGTAACCAAGCTGAAAAAATAGGGTCAAATTCGACAATTTCAATTCCAGCTTTTTTCATAGGTTGTAAAAATCGTCGTCTTAACGTATTACTTCCGAGTCCATCATAAAGGAAGCGTACAATAACACCATCTTTTGCTTTTTGTATTAAAGCATCTCGTACTTTTGTACCAATCTCATCAGATTTATAAATATAGTATTGAATATGTATGTGATGTTTTGCATTCTCGATTGCGTTCAAAATTTCTGAAAAGGTGTGATCACCGTTTGTTAAAAGTTTTGTTGTCGTTCTATCTGCGGCAGGCCCGCCTCCGAATTTTTGTACGACTTCTGTTAAATGTATAGAACGTTCATGTAATGGGACTGTGAGTGATAATTCTAGTCGTCTTCCTTCTAATATTTCGCGGAATAACTTTCTTTGTTCTTCTGAACGATGAAGATGTTTTTTTCTTCTCCAACGGCTACGCCCGAAAATAGAGTATAAAAGTACACCTACAACAGGAAGAAGTGCTAATACTAAAAACCACGCTAAAGTGCTTTGGGGTGATCTATTTTCGATAAAAATAACGAATGAAATTCCTACGATTGTGATGGACCATAGAGCACCAACAAACGTATATAACGAAATAACCGATGTATTTAATAGGAAAAGAACGATAGATACGATTGTAAATATTAATAATAATTGAACGATAGGTTTCTTCATTTCTATATAATTCCTCTAATCTTTCTTAAATATAGACTTCTTAAATAGAAGATATAATCTGACATCCTTATTATAAAGTGTTTTGTTTTTTTTACAAAATATAGACATTTGTCCTATACTTTCCGCATTTGTCCTACATACAGTATATTGTTACGTTGTTATCCCGCTATTTGCTGGTTAATGATCAGTGTAGGGGGGACAAAAACCTTGCCCCTTATATAGAAAAGGGAATGAGGTTTCTTTCCTGGATTTGTAGCAGGTACATTATGAAGCACAGGATATGGTTATCCATATTACGCGGATTCTTATTAAGGTGAGAAAATGGAAAGGAGAGGGGAATAATGAATTATATAGAAAATAACGGATTGTATTATCGTCATAATCATGGAGGACACCATCATAATGGCGGGCATAATCACCATGGAGGACACAATCATTATGATCATCACCACCATCATCACGGCGGCGGCTGGGGTGGCGGCTCGTGGGGTGGAGGATTCTTTCCAGGAAGTTTTGCTGGAGGCATGTTAGGTGGGCTTACAGCTGGCGCATTAACGGGTGCGGCAGGTGGAGGCTACTATCCAGCACCGTACCCAGTAACATACCCAGCACCATATCCAATGCCATACCCGGGTTATCAGCAAATACCATATCAGTATTAAACTAAAAAAGAGGATATCCTCTTTTTTAGTTTAATAATTTATTTATAAAATATTTCCAAAAACAAGGTGAAAATATTTTAATATTTTGTTATTATAATTCAATATGTTAAATGAAAATTTTGGCTTTATCCCGCTATTTGTGGGCAGTAAAACCCCCACCTCAATATTCAGCTGGAACAAAGAAGTTAGGTGGAAGCCCTGCTACCCGTAAAAGCCCGATTGGTGATCAGTTGGGATGAACAAAACCCCCACTGATTAAAGTTTCACTTTATATTATTATTCGTGAATCGTTGCATTTTGTATGTTAATCTCTATTTCATTATGTATCGGCAGTTAGATTTACATCTTAACATTTAATGAAATAAAAGAGGTTAGGTGTGAGGTCGTATTAGTAGGGAGCAGAGGCTAATAGTGATGAAATTGTCACTTTACAAATTCAAAGAATGTAAGAGAATACTGTATAATAAGCTTAGATAAGTAGAGAGATGAGAAGCTTCTACTATAATTAAAACAGCACCATATTGCTTTTTTTTATAAATAATATTATGTTATTTTAATCGGCCTATTTAGAAAAAAATTGTGATTTATCCCGCATTAACGGGCAGTAAGACTCCCACCTCAAAATTCGGTGAATGTGAGGAAGTTAGGTGGGAGATAAAAGCCCGATTGGTGAAGGCTAATAATCAGTGGGGGATGGACAACCCCCCACTGATTAAAGTTTCATTTTATGTAAAGGCGTATTGTTAGAAAATGAAATATCTCTATTTCTATGAAGAGAAACGAGTTGTGTTTTAGTCAGATAGGAAGCAAGGAGAGGTGCGCATGCTAGAACAAAGAGGTCATGCATTATATGACTCTTCATTGCAAGATTTAAAATTAGCATTAGATGAGTCTTCAATTGTTGCTATTACAGACCGAAATGGTCTTATTACATATGTGAATGATAAATTTTGTAAAATCTCAAAATATAAAAGAGAAGAGTTAATAGGAAAAGATCACCGTATTTTAAATTCCGGATATCATCCGAAAGCATTTTTTCAAATCCTATGGAAGCGTATTTTGAGTGGAAAAGTCTGGACAGGGGAAATTCGAAATCAAGCAAAAGATGGTACGTATTATTGGGTTAAAACAACAATTGTTCCATTTTTAAATGAAAAGGGAGAACCTTATCAATTTATTGCAATTCGAAATGATATAAGTAGTAGGAAAGAAGCAGAACAAAGATTACGATTAAGCGAAAGTCGTTATAGGGAACTTGCTTATCATGATGCGTTAACAAGTTTACCGAACCGTTTACAGTTAATTACGACTGTAAATAAGATGATTGCAGAGAAAATAGAGTTTGGCATGATTTACTTTGATTTAGATCGTTTTAAATTAGTGAATGATACGTTAGGTCATATGATAGGAGATTTACTTTTAAGCGAAGTTGCTTCACGGTTGCATTATGTGCTAGGAGAGAAAGATGTTCTGGCTAGGCTTGGTGGCGACGAATTTGTGCTGTTAACAAAAACTCATACACATGATGAGATGAGGCAGTTAGCGACATCCGTGTTATCATGCTTTCAAGCGCCATTTATGCTTGAAGGTCATGAAGTATATATTTCAGCTAGTCTAGGACTTTGTTCCTATCCGCAAGATGGAAAAGACGTTGAAACGTTATTAAAAAATTCGGATTTAGCCATGTATAGTGCGAAAGAGCAAGGAAGAAATGCGGCGTGCTTCTTTACAGATGAATTACGTGCGAAAATAAACCGTAGAATGAAAATAGAATTTGCTTTGCAAAAAGCGATTCGTGACGAAGAATTAAAAGTGGCATTACAACCCATTATTGATTTGAAAACAAAGAAATGTACTGGTATTGAGGCTTTAGTACGCTGTAAGACAGAAGAAGGTCCTATTTCACCAAGTGAATTTATCCCTGTAGCTGAAGAGTGTGGACTTATTATAAAACTAGGAGACTGGGTACTAGAAAAGTCATGTCGACTGTTTAAAACTTTACCAGATTATCAAGAGGGACTGAAGTTATCTGTTAATTTATCAATACAACAATTGATGCAAAAGCGATTTATTTTATCTGTTCGTAGTATATTGAAGCGAACAGGGTTTCCGCCAAATCGTTTAATATTAGAAATAACAGAAAGTATAGCTGTACGTCATTTTGATTATATTATTGCTACATTACAAGAATTAAGAAGTATGGGAATTTTAATCGCTTTAGACGATTTCGGAACAGGGTATTCCTCATTATATTATTTAAAACAACTACCACTTGATATTGTGAAAATTGATCGTAATTTTATTCGTGAGTTTCATTATGATCATGCACAACCAGAGCGAACGATTGTAAAATCGGTTATTGAAATCGCCCATAGTTTAAATTTATTAGTGGTTGCTGAAGGGGTAGAAACGGTAGAACAAGAAAGTTTATTAAAATCAATGAGTTGCGACTTTGTACAAGGTTTTTATTATGCGAAACCGTTAGATATAGGGGAACTAAAAGAAAAGTTATTAACTGATTTTTAATAAAAAAAGAGAAGCGAAAAGCTTCTCTTTTTTATTGTTTTTTTTGTGAATCTTTCATTAAAACTGGATAAAGAATAAGACCTAATACAAACAAACCAATGCCTAAGAAGAATGTTTTTAAATCAGCAGTTCCCGTTTTAATAACCCATATGGAATATAAAAATGCTAATGCAGTAATGATTCCATCTTTTATTCGAGATCCCGGCATTATATCATACGTTTCCCCCGTAATAACTAATTTTAACTGATACAAGGTAGAAACAAGGTACGGGATTAAATATGCTAATGTCGCTACAACAATAGCGAAATTATATGCTTCTGAAACAGTACCAGAAATCGTTGAGAATAAGAAAATTTGCGTCATCACATTTGTAATAAATAATGATTTTGAAGGACTACCTTTTTTATTTGTTTTACTGAAAAACTTAGGGAAAAGTCCATTTTTAGCAGCCTGGTAAGGTACTTCTGAGCTAACAACGATCCATCCTACAGTAGAGCCGAATAAAGATACGAGTGCAAGTAAGGCCATTATATAAGCACCTTTAGTACCAATTGCTAAATTTAATGCATCTACTAATGGTTTTTGAGACTCTTTTAAAGCGTCTTGTGGAAGAGCGCCCATTGTTAGTAGAGTAATTGCCATGTAAATAAGAAGAGCGATGATTAATCCGAAAATCGTAGCTTTCTTAACATCGTGCTGAGATTTTGCACGGTTAGAGAGCATAACTGCTGACTCAATACCGATAAACGCCCAAAGTGTTGCAATAGCAGCGGAATTTATTTGTCCACCCAACGAAATAGGTTGTCCGGATTCATTCATAAATGTTTGACCGTCCCCGAAATTAGAGGCATTGAAAATGAATAATGTGATTACAATAAACATTGTAAATCCGATGATTTTTGCGATTGTTGCAAGAAGGTTCATATTTCCGGCTCTATCAATATTTTGAGAAAGAATATATTGAATTCCCCATAGCATCATACTACATACTATGAAGGTTAAAGCTTTTCCAAGTTCTAATGAAAATCCGTTTGTTGAAAAGAGAATTTGCTTACTTTGTAAAACTGGGAAGAATGTTGATAAATATCCTGCAAAGGAAATAATTACAGATGCTGTAGCAGCCCAGTTAGCAGCCCAGTATCCCCAAGCCATACTATATCCTGCAACTTTACCTGTCTTTTGAGAAGTAAACATTGCTTGGGCGTAACTTTGTGGTCCTGCTTTTAATTCTGGTTTACGAATTGCTAAATTTCCAAATACGAGTGCAATCATAAATACACCAAGTCCTGTAATACTCCATGCCAGTGTAGATCCCATTGGACCTGATACGTGTGCTAAATTTGCTGGGAGCATAAATACGCCACCGCCAACCATATTCCCGATAACAAAAGCTGTTAAAATCCATAATCCCCATTTTTTCGTTTCCATTTTTGTTAACTCCTTTGTAGTAAGTTTTGCTTAAACATCATTTTTTACTAGCATTTTTGGCAATAAAAAAAGAGCCATGTAGATAAAAAATACCTACATGGCTCTTTGCCAAAGCGTAGGTACAACGGGAATAACCCTTGTACCTACGCGTAATTTTTCCGCTAGGTTTCAAGGGTTAAGTATGATGATGATGTTTTTGTGCAAATGTAACTACAGTTGTATAAGTAAGCATAGTTCTTTGCTCCCTTTCTCCTCTGATTTTGAAGTTAGTATACTACATGTTTTTTTGAATGAAAAGAAAAATTTATAAAAATACGTTTTAGAGACTAAATATTTACCTATAGTTTTCTTGTACTGGAAAATAAGTGAGAGATTGGCAGAAGAGTATAGCGTGGTATAATATATATAGAACTAGAAGGTGACAAGGGGCTATTGTAGATGATGAGTAAGTATGAACAAATTTATACAGAAATCAGCAAGTCTATTGATAATAAACAATTAAAAGAAGGATGTAAAATCCCATCAGAAACGGAATTAATGAAGCAGTATGAGGCAAGTAGGGGTACTGTAAGAAAAGCTGTAGATTTATTGCAAGAGCGTGGATATGTTCAAAAAATACACGGAAAAGGTGTTTTTGTATTAAAGCGCAAAAACATTGAATTTAACTTTGGTGGTATTGTAAGTTTTCAAGAAGAAAATGAACGTTTAGGACGTCATTGTATTACAGAAGTCGTGGAAATAGAGAAAATGAAAGCGACACAAGATGTAGCAAAGTTATTAAACGTGAAAGAAAAAACGGAAATAAATCATATTAAACGTGTACGAAATATTGATGGAGAAAAAGTAATTTTAGATATAAACCATTTTGTATCGGAATATATTCCAGGATTAACGAGAGAAATTGCAACTGCATCGATTTATAAATACATTGAGAAAGAATTAGGGCTACATATTAGCTATTCACAGCGGGTAATTGAAGTGCAACCATGTACAGAGGATGACCGAAAGTATTTGGATTTAAATGGAACAGACTATGTTGTCGTTGTAAAAAACTTTACTCATTTATACGATGGGAGTCAGTTCGAATATACGGAATCACGTCACCGTTTAGATATTTTTCACTTTTCGGATGTGGCGCGAAGAAAATAAAGAGATGGAGCGAAATAATCGTTCCATCTCTTTATTTATAAAAAATCACCAACTTATATATATGAGTGTTGACTAACTTATATATACGAGTTAATATGTAAGTGTAAACGGTATCAAAAAAAGAAAAGAGGGACGGGAATATGGGGAAAGACTATCGTAAAACAGCAAAAGAAGTGTTGCAGTATATTGGTGGGAAAGACAATATTGAACAAGCTGCGCACTGTGTAACGAGGCTACGTATCGCTTTAAAAGATGAAAATAAAATAGATAATGATAAATTACAGTCTGTTTCATTAGTAAAGGGAGCGTTTCATAACGCTGGGGTATTTCAAATTGTAATTGGTCCAGGTGATGTCGATCGAGTGTACGCTGAATTGATAACGCTTGCAGGTATGAAAGAATCGACAGTAGCTGACGTAAAAGGTTCAGGGGATAAAAAATTAAATCCAGTTCAAAAGTTTGTAAAAGTATTTTCAGATGTATTTATGCCGATTTTGCCAGCAATTATTACGGCAGGTTTACTAATGGGGATTAATAACCTGTTAGGGGCAAAGGACTTATTTTTTGATGGGAAAAATTTATTAGAAGTATATCCGAACTTAGGTGGGCTTTGGGATTTAATTAATATGATGGCCAATACAGCATTCGTATTCTTACCGGCACTTGTTGGTTGGTCAGCAACGAAGCGCTTTGGTGGTAGTCCAATACTAGGGATTGTTATGGGATTAATGCTTGTGCATCCGGCCTTATTAAACGCGTGGGATTATGGAAAAGCAGCGACTGGTTTAGAGGGACAAAAGATTGAGTACTTCGATATTTTAGGGCTATTCCAAATTGAAAAGGTAGGGTATCAAGGTCAAATTTTACCCATTTTAGTAGCAGCATTCGTATTAAGTAAAGTTGAAATCTTCTTAAAGAAACATGTGCCAAACGCAATTCAATTATTAGTTGTACCAATTACAACAATCGTTGTAACGGGTGTGTTAGCGTTAGGAATTATCGGTCCAGTTACACGTCATATTGGCGATTTATTAACGGCTGGATTAGTTGGCGTATATGAAACGGTACCAGTACTTGGAGCAGTATTATTTGGAGCATTATATGCACCGCTCGTAATTACAGGAATGCATCATATGTTTATTGCAATTGATTTACAGCTAATTGCACAGCACGGCGGTACATTTATTTGGCCGATGATTGCTCTTTCTAACATTGCACAAGGTAGTGCGGCACTAGCGATGTTCTGGATTTCTAAAAATCAAAATGATAAAAGTATGGCATCAACATCAGCAATCTCAGCGTACTTCGGTATTACAGAGCCAGCGATGTTCGGTGTGAATTTAAGAAATAAATTCCCGTTCTATGCAGCGATTATTGGGTCTGCTATAGCAGCGATATTTATTACATTAAATGGTGTATTAGCACCAGCAATCGGAATTGGCGGATTGCCAGCATTTATTTCTATCATTCCGAAATCGATTCCAATGTTTATTGTAGGGATGATAATCGCAGTAGTAATTCCATTTACATTAACATGGTTATTTGC
This sequence comes from Bacillus sp. MYb56, assembly GCF_002976445.1. Lineage (NCBI taxonomy): Bacteria > Bacillati > Bacillota > Bacilli > Caryophanales > Bacillaceae > Bacillus > Bacillus sp. MYb56. Next base: position 98,038 of record NZ_PCOH01000018.1, on the reverse strand, counting down.
GAAACGAGTAAAACAGAAGTAGGAGGAAATTAAGCATGAAAGATTGGCATAAAAGTGTAGTCTATCAAATTTATCCGAAGAGCTTTAATAGTTACTATAATAAAGAAACCGGTGATATAAAGGGAGTTACAGAGAAATTAGATTATTTAAAGGAACTTGGAGTGGATTATATTTGGTTAACACCGATATACCGATCACCACAAAATGACAATGGATACGATGTAAGTGATTATTACAGCATTGATCCATCTTACGGGACGATGGAAGAGTTTGAAGAGCTTTTAAAAGAAGCGAAAGTACGTGACATTGAAATCATGCTTGATATCGTTGTAAATCATAGTTCAACGGAGCATAAGTGGTTTAAAGAAGCAAAAGAAGATAAGAATAGTCCGTATCGAAATTATTATATTTGGCGTGATGAAAAGAATAATTGGCAGTCTAAATTTGGAGGATCTGCTTGGAAATATGATGAGAAAACAGGGCAATATTTTTTACATCTATTTGATGAGACGCAAGCTGATTTAAACTGGGAAAATGAAAAGCTTCGTGAAGAAGTGTACGATATGATGCGCTTTTGGTTGGAGAAAGGTGTAAAAGGATTCCGCCTTGATGTTATTAACTTAATTTCAAAAGATCAAAGATTTTTAAGTGATGAAGGCACCACGGCTACAAGTGATGGGCGTAAATATTACACAGATGGTCCACGCGTCCATGAATATTTACAAGAGATGAGCCAAAATGTTTTTGAAGGGAAAGATGTAATTACAGTTGGAGAAATGTCATCTACGACAATTGATAATTGTATTAAATATTCGAATCCTGAGCGCAATGAACTAAGCATGACGTTTAGTTTCCATCATTTAAAAGTAGATTATCCGAATGGTGATAAGTGGACGAAAGCTGATTTTGATTTCATTAAATTAAAAGAAATTATGTCTAATTGGCAAATTGAAATGCAAAAGGGCGGAGGATGGAATGCGTTATTCTGGTGTAATCATGACCAGCCTCGTATCGTTTCACGGTTTGGTGATGATGAGAAGTACCGGAATGAATCTGCGAAAATGTTAGCGACAGCTATGCATATGTTGCAAGGAACGCCTTACATTTACCAAGGTGAAGAAATCGGTATGACGAATCCTAAATTCGAGTCCATCGAGCAATATCGTGATGTAGAATCGTTAAATATATATGATATAAAGCTAGAAGAAGGATTATCAAAAAAAGAGATTATCGGGATTTTAAAACAAAAATCTCGTGACAATTCCCGTACTCCGATGCAGTGGAATGAAGAGGTGAATAGTGGTTTTACAACAAGTACACCTTGGATTTCTGTGGCTGAAAACTTTAAAGAAATAAACGTAGAGAAGGCATTAGAAGATAGAGAATCTGTATTTTATCATTATAAAAAGCTAATTGAACTTAGAAAAAAATACGATGTCCTTACAGAAGGGAAATATGCTATTTTAGATGGAAATCATCCTAGCATTTGGGCGTATACACGTACTGTAAATAATGAAGTATTACTTGTTATAAATAACTTCTATGGAGAAGAAATAACGTATTCTGTACCAGTTCATGTTCAATTAGATGGTATGAAACAAGAAGTATTATTATCAAATTACAAAGATTCAAGTAAAGATATTACCAATCTTAACTTAAGACCGTATGAGTCAATTGTATATCGTTATATGAAATAAAAGGTTGGATGCCGGCGGGCGTCCAACCTTTTTATTTTAAGACGCCACTATATAAAATCTTTACTTCTACTTCCGGTTTAAATTTTACCTTTGCATAATCTTTATTCCAATTCTTTTTCTTCCATAACTCTGGATGATAAGCGATAAGATTTCTACCTATAAAGATTCGATATATAAGATTGTTCCTTTTCCATTTTGGAAAGGGACATCTAATTTTTTTATATCATCTGAATGACAGAGCTTATTTTCAATGTAATTAATATTTTCCGGAAGTGATGGAAACATATGCTTTTTTTTATTATCTTGTTGTGAATTTTTCTGTTCGGCCATAATTTCCATCTCCTTTACATTGAAATTGTTTCTGTTAATTTTTGTTGTTTGTGAGAAAATTATGCTTGGATTATTTGAAAAAAGTAGCTTGAAGGTTACGTTACGTCATCTTTTATACTAAAGAAAATAGGATATAGGGGATGGAAAGAAAGCGTATATTAGATTAGCGATATTAATATATATCTTTTGTACTATAGAGGATAAGCCTAGCGGTATGCATAATTACATCGTTTGATGAATAGGAAATTTATGAGAATCGATTTATACTAATATTGTGTCTTGCCTTTTTAGGTGTAGTACACAGCCGGTGATTGGCTAGTGGAGGTTTTTCCATTTTGCCAGTGCCGGTTTTTTGTTGGATAATAGAGAAAATGAAGTTTTATAAAGAAAGAAGGGGTTGTTTTGAAGGATGTAAATTCTATCTTTATGAGAGAAAAGATTGCTAGTTCTTATCTTTATTTTATTTCTTTTCTTGGCTTGATTACTATAACCATATCTTTACTTGATATTAAAATCCCTTCTTATCCAACGATATTAATATTGTTATTAATATTTATGGGGATTGCAGAGTATTTTCCTGTACGATTTTGGAGAGGAACTAGCTCGCTTACCTTTCCGATAATTTACGCTATGAGTTGGCAGTTTGGAATCCATATGACTATTATTGCTATTGTACTCGTAACGCTAATTATTCACCTGCATCGTCGTTCACCGATACAAAGAATGTTATTTAATAGTACTCAGCATGCGCTTAGTTTGATCTTGGCCGAATGGTTTTCAAATAAATGTATGTCTTTATTAATTAACAAGATAGATATGTCAGTTCTATATGAAAATTTAATATCTTTGTTGTTATTTTGCGTGTTTTTTGGCTTCTTCAACAACCGCTTTTACGATTTGTTAATGATAATTCTTCCGCAGCCATATTCAATCTATCAGTGGTATAAAAAAACTGTAACGGTATTTCTTTGCGAAACTTTTGGTTTCTCTTATGCGGCCCTGATGCATGTATTAATTAGTACATATAGTGTGGAAATAAACGAGATTACAGTACTGTTTTTCTTTTTTCCACTTGTAGCAATTTCAGTTATTAGTTCTTTTTCTGTACGGATAAGGATGGAGAAGGAACGATTATATGAGCTGTTTCTTATTACGACAGAAATTAGTCGTGGACTAACCGGAGGAAACTTGAAACATATTAAACAAGCGCTTAAAGGCTTTTTTGGCATACAAGCATATGTAATATGGACAAAAGATGATGGGAACTGGAATCTTCTATTAAAAGATGGGAAAGTTCGTCTGGATATTTCTGATCATTCAGAAATATCCAAGGCGTTTGAGGGAATCTCTAAAAATCTTGTGTTTCATGATTGGAAAACTGGTACGGCTCCTGGAGATGAAATATTTGATAGCGTCATACGCTCGCTTGTATATTTTCCTCTTATTGTAAATGATGAACTAGTCGGAATGTTTGTTGCAGGGAAAAGTAGAACTGCGGGTTTTTTTCCGGAAGATGTACAGTCGTTAGCTACGTTTTCTAACCAATTAGCTAACGTAGTTAAAACAAGAATATTGATTTCTGAACAGGAAAAAAGAATGATTTTAGAAGAAAGAAATAGAATCGCACGCGAAATTCACGATGGTATTGCACAAACATTGGCCGGGGTGATATACCAACTAGAATCCGCGCAGAAAAAATACCGTGATAAACCAATAGATATGCAGCAAATAGTAGAGAAAAGTATAAAAGATTTTAGAGGAAGCCTAGGAGAAGTTCGTTATTCTATTTATGCTTTAAAACCATATCCGACACAACAATTAGGGCTTAAGCAGGCGATAGCAAGTAAAATAAAATCTTTAAAACAAGAATATGAACTAGATATTACATATCATGAAAGAGGTCATGCACGTGCACTCAGCTTTTCAAAAGAAAGAGTTATTTTTGATACATTACAAGAGAGTTTGCAAAACATTGTAAAACATGCACAAGCAGAAAAGACTGATGTTTTACTTAGCTATCAAAGTGAGCACGTGCTTTTAAGGGTTAAGGATAATGGAGTCGGCTTTTCACTATTTGAGTCTATGGTTAAAACGAAGAATGAGCCACATTATGGTATATTACATATGAATGAACAAGCTGAACAATTAGGGGCTACTTTACAGATTGATAGTTCTGTAGGGAAAGGGACAGAAATTACACTATTAATTCCAGATTCACAAACAAGGGGTGCGTAAAATGATTAAAATATTAGTAGTGGATGATCATGCTTTTTTACGAGACGCAATTCGGAGCATACTAGAGGATGAATCTGATATGAAAGTGGTTGGAGAAGCTAGCTCTGGGGACGGAGTATTGGGAAAAGTAGAAGAATGCAGACCAGATTGTATTTTGATGGATATTAATCTTCCAGGGAAAAATGGGATTGAAGCCACAGAGTTAGTAAAAAAAAATTATCCAAATTGCCGAGTGCTTGTGTTTACAATGTATGAACATGATGAGTATTTAATGGATGCACTTCAGGCTGGTGCTGATGGTTATTTATTGAAGGATTCATCATCGGAGCAGGTAATAGCAGCAATTCGAATGTTATATCGAGGCGATTCAGTTATTCATCCGCGTATGACTAAAAAATTAATTACATATCATCAGCAAAAAATGAAATTAGAATCAAATGAAAATGAACTGACGGAACGTGAAAAGGAAGTTCTTTTTGAATTAGTAAAAGGACTTAGTAATAAAGAAATTGCTGAAGCTCTATATATTAGTGATAAAACAGTTAAAATTCACATCAATAAAATTTTTAAAAAACTCAATGTGAAAAGTCGTTCACAAGCAGTGATTTATGCTGTTCGAAATCAATTGGTTCCGTTGGATTAAATAAGAGATGCTTAAAAGAACTATCGTGTTTCTTTATTCTATATTACAAAGAATAAAGGGCAAGGTAGTTCTTTTGTACTATTTGGGCATAGAATCATTAGAAAAAAATTACTCCTTTTGTTCAATATTCAGAAAAATCAAAATGTGAAATAATAAAAATAGAATTATTGCTTAACGCTACTAATAATTCATGTTGTAAATCGTTGTAGTTGGAAACAATTTATGGGGGCTTTTATAGAAAGAAGATTAGTAGTGTTGGAGATTCTCGATTGTTTTAAATAGATTCAAGGTTGATAGAATTGCCAATGCTAAATAGGAGATCAGAGGATTTATTTTAGAAAAAATAATTTTAATAATAAGGAGATGCGCTATGAAGAAGGGGAAATTCGGAAAAATACTTATCGGAACGCTAACTGTTGGTATGTTAATGTCTCAAGGAATTCCATATAACGTATTGGCCGAAGAGGTAAATACAACTACTTTAACTGGGATTGATGATGCAAATGCTATATTGAAAGGTCTTACAAAGGAACAACGTAATGCCTTAAAAACGTTAGATACAAAACCAGGTTTTGTTATTTCACCAGGCATCAATACAGCAAGTCCTGATAATGTGAATGTGATTGTAGAGTTTAAGCAAGCACCTAGCAAAATCGAGATGTTAAAACAAGCAGCTAAGGGGAAAAAAATAGCCCTTTCAACTGCGGAACAAAAGGTAGAAGCATCTCATAAAGAATTTAAATCAGAGTTTGAGCAGCTTCAAAAGAATAAAGATAAAGGGACGAATTTTAAATCTGCCAAAATAACAAGAGAATATAAGAATGCTTTTAATGGTGTAGCGATTTCGTTACCTGCGAATATGATTGAAGACTTAGTTCGCACTGGTATTGTTAAGCGCGTATGGGAAGATAGTGAGGTCAAAATTGATTTACCGAAAGAAACAGCTAAGACGGCTGCCGAACCCAAAATGGCAGATAGTGTACCACAAATTGGTGTGGACAAGCTGCATGATGAAAAAATAACAGGAAAAGGAATTAAGGTAGGTGTACTGGACACAGGTATTGATTATAACCACCCTGATTTAAAAGATGCTTATAAAGGGTATCGTGCAAAGCAAGGTGAAGATGCAAGCAAAATAGATCCGAACTCAATAAAAGGATGGGATTTTGTTAATAATGATGCTGATCCAATGGAGACAACGTATAAGGATTGGCAAAATTCTGGAGGATATCCTGAAATTTATGATGGAAGTGCATACTATACATCCCACGGTACTCATGTAGCTGGGACAATTGCTGCAGACAAAAAGAATAGTGTGGATTATGCAGTTACGGGAGTCGCTCCGGATGTAGATTTATATTCATATCGTGTATTAGGTCCATATGGAAGTGGACAAACAAGCGGTATTCTTGCTGCGATTGATAAAGCAGTGAAAGACGATATGGACGTTATCAATTTATCATTAGGTGCGTCTATTAATGATCCTTTATATCCTACTTCTATTGCAGTAAACAATGCGATGTTAGCTGGTGTTGTTACAGTAGTAGCGGCAGGTAATAGTGGTCCAGAAGAAGGTACCCTTGGATCACCTAGTGCAGCAGCACTTCCAATTACAGTTGGAGCAAGTGACGCTGCGATGACTATCCCGACATTTTCCGCCGATGCAGCTGATTTACATGTGGATAAAATGATGCTACTTGGAAAAAGCTTTACTGATAAGATTGAAGATTTGAAAGGTCAATCATTATCTGTTGTATATACAGGTCTTGGGAAAATAGATGATTTTAAAGGGAAAGATGTACAAGGAAAGTTAGCGCTCATCCAGCGCGGTGAGATTACATTCGATGAAAAAATTAAAAATGCTAAGGAAGCAGGTGCAAAGGCGGTAATTGTATATAACAATGTAGATGGTGAAATTACAAGTTACCTTGGGGAAAGTACTTCATCTATTCCATCGTTCCGCTTAACAAAGGCAGATGGTGAGAAATTGCAAGCAAAAGCTGTCCAAGGAGATGTCTCTTTAACATTTGGAGAACTGAGTAACACAAAAACAGAAGGAGATCACTTAGCTGATTTCAGCTCTCGCGGTCCTGCAAGTAAAACAGATGATATTAAGCCGGATATTGTAGCGCCAGGTGTTTCTATTTTCTCAACTGTTCCTGAATATATTAATGATCCAAAGGATGGAGAAAATTATCCGGTAGCGTATGGACGTATGTCAGGTACATCTATGGCAACTCCTCATACAGCGGGGGTGGCGGCACTCATTTTACAAGAACATCCAAACTATAGTCCGTTTGAAGTAAAAGAAGCGCTTATGAATACTGCAGTTGACTTAAAAGAGGCACGCTCTGTATTTGAGGTAGGATCAGGCCGAATTGATGCGTATCGTGCAGTTCATGCAGATACAGCTATCGAGGTTATCGATAAAACATCAAACGTTGTAAATGATGAAGAAGTAGAAATTGAAGAAAAAACAGGGTCTATTGCATTCGGGTATAAAAACCAATTGGGAAATGGACCTATTAAAGATAGTCGAAAAGTCTTAATTAAGAACAGCAATAAAACAGACGAGAAAGAGTTTAAATTAGAAGTAGAGTTTTCACCAACAAGTGTAGGTGTGCAAGATGCAGCGAAGAATGGTGTGAAGCTGAACGTACAAGATTCTATTAAAGTAGCTCCTAGTACATCAGGGGAAATTAGCCCTGAAATTATCATTCCAGAAAACGCTGAATTTGGTAGATATGAGGGATATATTCATATTTCAAATAAAAAAAATGAAAAAGAAGTATATCAAGTGCCATTTGCAGTTAAATTCACAGAAAAAGGAATTGAATCTGTAGATTTGCTGAGAGATGCAATGGCAACAGATACATCTAACTTCCATCCATTTATGGAAAGGCCGAGTTCACCGCTGACATTTAAATTGAACAGTCCACTTGAAACTATCGATGCAGTGGTGAAGGATCGAAAAACAGGAAAGGCATTAGGAATTGTGGGGACAATTAATGCTAGCAGTCTAACACCAAATATTGAATATATCATGTTCGATGGTATGGGTGGCTATGTATTCCCGTTTACAGGAGATCCAAATCATCCAATTGGAGACAAGCGAGTTACGTTGCCTGATGGAGATTACCAACTTGATTTCATTGGATATGACAAAGAAGGGAAACCTTATACAAAAGGAGATAGCGTAATTATTGATAATATCAAACCTGAAATGAAATTTACCGATGTAAAACCTGGCGTTCATGAGGTAAATGAATCTATGTTCAAAGAAGAAGATGGTCAGCGTGCATTATGGGTACATGGTAACATTTATGATTCTACGATAGATGTATTAAAGGCAAAAGGCCTTCAGTATGACCAAAAAACTAATGAAATTGTATATTACCAAAACTCTGCTTTTCCGTCAGGTTGGTTGAATACAATTCAAGCCAATGGTGATTTTAAATTTGGTGTACTTCCAGAGGAAATCAATGAACCGCTTAATTTAAGGTTATTTGGATATGATCTTGCAACTGCATCAAATATGGCAAATGGATTTAAAGATTATGTCTTTGTTAAAGAGGGAACGGAATACGCTGTCCCAAGCTATGACAAGGATAAAGTTAAACTAGGAGAAAAAATTACATTAACTTTAAATCTTAATAATGTGAAACAACTTATGTCAGGTACATTTGAGATTCCTTATAGTAAACAGTTGTTTAAATTTGTAGATGTTAAACCAAATCCAGCACTTGCAGAATATGCAAAACAACATGGATTAAATATTAAATTAGAAGATCCAGTGATAAATGAAGAAGGAAACTGGGAAAACAAGGTGAAAGTTGGTGCATCTTTAGAAGGAACAGAATTTAAAGGTCTAGATGGAGACGCACCATTTGTAGATGTTACATTCGAGATGACGAGTGACGAGTATTTTAATAATTTAACAGCATTTGGAGTAGATAAATTCTCTTATACAAAAACAGGTGCATCAGAAGGCGTTGAGATTCCTGTGTTTAAAGATAAATCCTTTTCTATTATTTCGAAACATGCAATGGTTACAGGATATATTGGACCAGAAGCTTTCTTAACTGAAGAGGGGTATTTAGGTAAGAATGACTACACAAAACTAGGAGCAAAAGTGTATGCAGTTGGTAAGGATGGAAAGAAATATACAGGAACGGTTGATGATAATGGGCAATTTGAAATTCATAGTGTTCCAGTAAGTGATACAGAATATAATATTTTCGTAGAAATGCCAGGTCATTTAAATAGTAAATTAACTACAAAAATAGGGAAAATGCAGGATGGAGAATTAGTGGGACAAAACTTTAGAGCTGATATGGATGACAGCCTTGCAGGTGATGTAAACGGCGATAAAATGGTAGATATTCAAGATGCTAGAATAGCAGCTCTTTCATATGAAAAAGGAAAAGTGGCTGTAAAAGATGGAGATGTCAATCAAGATGGTGTTGTAAATGAAACAGATATTCGTTTTATTGAGAAGAATTTCTTGAAAAAGGGTCCAGATGCCAAAGAAAATCAGAAACCGAAAGAAAATGTAGGGCCAGTGACGTTAGATAAAATCTTACGTTCCATTGGATTAGAGCCAAAAAAATAAGTGGGCACAATTCTAGAGTAAACTAAGTGATAAAACAATGAGTATAGAATTAAATAGGATTTACTAACAATGGACCGGTAATGATTCGATGTAACATTACCGGCTATTCTTAAAGTGATAGTTATTTGTATACATGAAGTAAATAGTTTAACGTTGGTTAGGTTTCGTTATGGGGGATATTATTTGTTTAATTAGTATTGTTTGTGGGATGGAAATAAGGTTTGGAGTTTGAACTTTAAAAATAGGGGGACTTGTGAAATGGGTATTAAGAAAAAACTTGGTATGGGTGTTGTAACTGCAGGGCTTGGTTTATCTTTAATTGGCGGGGGGACATATGCGTATTTTAGTGATAAGGAAGTATCACAAAACACGTTTGCAGCGGGTACTTTAGATTTGAGTGTTAATCCTGAAGTTGTTATTAATGTCGACAATATTAAACCAGGTGATGAAATGGAACGCGGTTTTCAATTAGTTAACAAAGGAACTTTAGCGATAGGAGACGTGAAACTTTTTACAGATTATAGTGTAATCGATGCTAAAGGAGATAATGGAAATGCTGATTTTGGTGATCATATCCGTGTTGATTTCTTGTGGAATTTGGATAAAAATGAGGTTCCAATTTGGTCTACTAAATTATCTGAATTAAAGGTAGCTACGCAAAACGGAAGTATTCCTGATCTTGTACAAAAAGGTGTTGTAGACCGAGAAGGAAATGGACTTGCTCCTGGTGATGATGATACTTTCTACGTAATGTTCACATTTGTAGATAACGATGAAGAGCAAAATGTATTTCAAGGAGATTCATTGAAGTTAAATTGGACCTTCAACTCAATGCAGACAAAAGGTGAAGAGAAATAAAGATAAATATTATATATGAGAATGAATTGATGAAGAATTGAGGAATAGAATTTTTAATAGTGTAAAGGTTGATTGAGTGAATCAACCTTTTTTTATTTTGTGAGAAAATTATGCTTAGATTATTTGAAAAAAAGTAGCTTGAAAGTTACGTTACGTCATCTTTTATACTAAAGAAAATAGGATATAGGGGGATGGTGTAGATGACTTTAAAATGTACGTGGGGATGGAAAGAAATTTTATATTTATTTGTTTTCGTATTTCTGATTGTACCAGTAATGGTTGAATCTCTTTTTTATGATTATGCTTTAAAAATAATAGGGAACTCATTATATGCTGGAGTATTAATGGGACTTATAATGGCAGTGATATTTACATTTTTAGTTTATCTTTTTTGCATAAAAAGATATAAACTGTCGTGGAAAGATATTGGAATTCGGAAGCTTTCATGGAAAGATTTATTGTGGACATTTGTAGCGGTTATTTCTTTGATTGTAGTGAGTGTTGGAGTATTAATGATAATGGAGAAACTGGGGATTTCTTTCGAAAATAGTAAAACGGAGACGATCCAAAATGATAAATCAATATATGCGTTCTGTATCGCGGTAATTGGAGCAGCAGTTATATCACCAATCTATGAAGAAATTTTATATAGAGGTGTTTTTTATACATTTTTTCGTGATAGGTATGGTATATGGGGCGGTATGCTTATAAGTTCAATAATATTTACTGTTGTTCATATCCCGACATATAACACATTACCGGTGAATTTTTTAAGCGGAGTAGTATTTGCGTGGTTATATGAGAAAACAAATTCTATTTTATCGGCTATGATTGCCCACGCATTATTCAATTTCATAGCAGTACTTCTCACATTCATGTCGAATTAATTAGAGGGTACATATAGGAGGGAATAAATATGGAAATAGCTGTGGAACGAGTTTTTACACATGAGATTTTAGCAGAAGCTGCAAAGGTATTTAATGTGAAAGTAGAAGAAAAGCCACTTGGTGATTTTGAAAATTATATTTTTAAGGCGAAGGATAAAAATAATGAAGATTACGTATTACGCTTAACCCATTCTTCTCATCGGTCTAAAAAAGAGGTAGAGGCCGAACTAGATTTTTTACGGTATGTTGCAGAGCATGGGGCAAAAGTGGCGGGACCTCGTAATTCAATATCTCAAAACCTTGTAGAAGAAATTGGAGCGGAAGATGGCACTTTCTTTTTCGCGTCTTTATTTACATATGCACAAGGTGAGCAAGTAAAAGGAGAAGAATCGCCTTATTGGGGAGATGCTTACTTTGAAGCGTGGGGAAAAGCGATTGGACAACTGCACCGCCTTACAATGGATTATCCTAAAACAGACTACCGTGATACGTGGGAAGAGGATGAAAGTAGCATTGTTAATGGATTAGAAGATGAGAAGGTGAAAGGGATTGCCACTGTATTAATGGATGAAATAAAGGCTCTTCCAATCGAAAGAGAAACGTTTGGCCTTATGCATGGCGATATTCATCCAGGTAATTTTCATTATGATGGAAAAGGGCTAACAATCTTTGATTTTGATGACGCTGCCTATAATTACTTCATTCATGATTTGGCAATGGTTCTTTATTACTCTGTTCTTTTTACACCGTGGACATTGGAGAAAAAGACGGAATTTGCTCGTAAACAGTTACAAGTGTTAAGAAAGGGGTACGAATATGAGCACAGGCTGGCGGATAGTTGGTATGAATCGTTACCGTTATTTTTACGGTTACGTGATATAGGCCTATACGGTACGATTCAAAAGAAATTTAAGGGGAAAGATATGCCAGAGGATTTTCAAAAGTTATCAGATGAGTTGTATGAAAGAATTATAAAGCAAGAGGCAATAGTGAATATATAATACAGAGATAAGGGAACAAAGTATATAAAATAAATATATACTTTGTTTTTTTATACAAAAATATGTTTACTTTATTAAAATAATATTGTTATAGATTCGGTATACACTTATAATTTTATATATATTCTGAATATTCTTTATAAAGAAGGAGGGGGAAAGTTGGAAGCTATCGTAAGTTGGATAAATAATATTGTTTGGAGTCCAGCACTTGTCTATTTATGTTTAGGAGTAGGTCTATATTTTTCCATTCGAACAAGGTTTTTACAAGTAAGACATGTAGGAGAAATGGTGAAACTTACATTTCAAGGGGAAAAATCGGATGCGGGTGTTTCTTCGTTCCAAGCTTTAGCACTTTCATTATCAGGGCGCGTTGGAACAGGAAATATTGCAGGTGTTGCAACGGCTGTTGCATTTGGTGGTCCAGGAGCTGTCTTTTGGATGTGGGCGGTGGCCTTTTTAGGAGCAGGATCGGCTTATGTAGAATCTACATTAGCACAAATATATAAGACGAAACATCAAGGACAATTCCGCGGTGGACCTGCTTATTACATTGAAAAAGGACTAGGTGTTAAATGGTACGCTTTAGTATTCGTTGCAGCGACAATTCTTGCAACAGGAATGCTGCTTCCAGGTGTTCAGGCGAATAGTATTGCTGTAAGTCTAGAAACAGCTTTTGGTATTAATACTTCTGTATCCGGGGCGGTATTAGTAGCGGCATTAGCACTTATTATTTTTGGTGGAGTTAAGCGAATTGTTAACGTAGCGCAAGTTGTAGTACCGTTTATGGCGCTTGGCTATATTTTAGTAGCTTGTGTAATTGTAGCTATGAATATTGAAAAATTACCAGACGCTTTCATGTTAATTTTAAAAAGTGCATTTGCATTAGAAGCAGCTTTTGGCGGGATTATTGGTTTAGCAATTTCTTGGGGTGTAAAACGTGGTATTTATTCAAACGAAGCAGGGCAAGGAACTGGGGCCCATGCAGCAGCAGCTGCTGAAGTATCGCATCCAGCTAAACAAGGGTTAGTACAAGCATTTTCCGTTTACATTGATACATTATTTGTTTGTTCAGCAACAGCATTTATGATGATTATTACAGGCATGTATAACGTATTTGATGCAAGCGGAAAAAACTTTATCGTCAATAAATTAAATGGTGCACAGCCAGGTCCTGGTTATACACAGGCAGCAGTAGAATCTGTTTTCCCTGGATTTGGAAACGGTTTCGTAGCAATCTCTTTACTATTCTTCGCATTTACAACAATTATGGCTTATTACTACATTGCAGAAACGAATATAGCTTACTTAAATCGTGATAAAGACCGTCCTTGGATGTCTATCGTACTAAAGTTTGTATTCTTAGGAGTTGTATTCTACGGTTGTGTAAAAACAGCAGAAACAGCATGGGCTTTAGGAGATATTGGTGTAGGAATTATGGCATGGGTTAACATTATTGCGATTCTATTATTACAAAAACCGGCATTGATCGCATTAAAGGATTATGAAAAGCAGAAAAAAGAAGGAAAAGATCCAGTGTTCGATCCGCAGAAATTAGGAATTAAAAATGCTGATTTCTGGGAGCATGAATACGGGAAAGACAAGAAAGAAGAAGTATCTTAAGAGAATAGAAATGAAGGAGCAAAGGGAAATCCCTTTGCTCTTTTTTATGGACAAAATGAAGATGAAAGTTATTTTTTTGCCTATTTTTGAATATAAAAAGAATGTACATGCTTTGTTTAGGGGAGGGGGGGAGTATGGTGATAGAGTTTCGTAATGTAAATAAATATTATGGTAACTTCCAAGTTTTGGAAAATATTAATATGCAAGTGAAAAAAGGTGAAGTGGTAGTAGTTGTTGGTCCTTCAGGATCAGGAAAAAGTACATTGCTTCGGTGTATAAATCAGTTAGAGGCGATTACCGATGGAGAATTAATCGTACAAAATACAGACGTACACAATAAAAAAACAGATATGAATGAATTACGCCGAAATATTGGTATGGTCTTCCAGCATTTTTACTTATACCCACATAAAACAGTTCTGCAAAATATTACACTAGCACCAATTAAAGTAAATAAAACTTCAAAAGAAGAAGCAGAAAAAACAGCGATGGTTTATTTAGAGAAAGTAGGAATCCCGGAGAAGGCAGGTGTATATCCTCATCAATTATCCGGAGGTCAACAGCAAAGGGTAGCTATTGCTAGGGGACTGGCAATGCAGCCGGAAATTATGCTATTCGATGAGCCTACGTCTGCTCTTGATCCAGAGATGATCGGGGAAGTACTTGATGTTATGAAAACGCTAGCTAAAGAAGGGATGACGATGGTCGTTGTCACGCATGAGATGGGATTCGCGCGGGAGGTAGCCGATCGGATTTTATTTATGGATGATGGCCAAATCATTGAAGATACAACACCATCACAATTTTTTGCAAATCCTGAACAAGAAAGAGCACGTCTATTTTTAAGCCGGGTGTTAAACCATTAAAGGAGGAATTTCATGCTTAAAATGAAAAAGTTGTTTACGTTAATCGTATTTTCATGTTTATTCGTACTTGTCGTTGCCGGGTGCGGAAGTAAAAAAGATGAGGCGAAAGAAACGAATACGAAGCAAGGCGGGGCTGTGGAGCAAATTAAGAAGCGCGGGAAATTAGTAGTTGGAGTGAAGAATGATACGAACTTATTCGGATTGAAAAACCCTTCAACAGGGCAAGTAGAAGGATTCGATGTTGATGTTGCAAAGGCGCTTGCGAAAAAAATTCTCGGAGATGAAAAGAAACTAGAATTAAAAGAAGTAACATCTAAAACGCGTATTCCACTATTGAAAAACGGTGATATTGATGCAATTATCGCAACAATGACAATTACAGAAGAACGTAAAAAAGAAGTGGATTTTTCAGATGTATATTTTAAAGCGGGGCAATCGTTACTTGTGAAAAAAGGGAGCGATATTAAAAGTATTGATGATGTGAAAAAGGGTGTGAAAGTGTTAGCTGTAAAAGGTTCAACGTCTACAAATAATATTCGTCAAAAGTCACCAGAAGCGACTGTATTAGAGTTTGAGAATTATAGTGAGGCATTTACAGCGTTAAAAGCAGGTAAAGGCGATGTTTTAACTACAGATAATGCGATTCTTTACGGAATGGCAAAACAAGATTCTAATTATGAAGTTGTAGGGAAAATTTTCACGGATGAACCGTATGGAATTGCAGTACAAAAAGGTGCAGACGATTTAACGAAAGAGATTAATAGTTTATTAAAAGATATGAAAGCGAATGGAGAATACGATAAATTGTATGAAAAATGGATTGGTCAAAAACAAGAGAAGTAAAATGAAACTTTATTTCTCGTGATAAATAGTAAGAGTGAGAGGATGAGAGTACTCATCCTCTTCTTGTAAAGAAAGAGGGGAGAATATGTGCCTGATTTTTCTATATTAACGAATAATATTGATATGTATGTAGAAGGATTTAAATATACAGTGATGTCTAGTGTAATTGCATTAATAGGAAGCTTTATCTTGGGAGTAATTTTGGCTGTAATGCGTATTGCACCGATTCGTATTTTAAATTGGATAGGATCAGCTTTTGTGGAGTTTGTAAGAAATATTCCACTCGTATTAATTGCATTTATATTTTATTTCGCTTTACCTGTAATAGGAATTACTTTAAATGGGTTTGTAGCAGGAACAGTTACGCTTACCGTATATACGGCAGCGTTTATTGCGGAAGTTATTCGCGCTGGTATTTTATCAGTCGCGAAAGGTCAGATGGAAGCAGCACGTTCCTCAGGATTGACGTATACGCAAGCAATGTACCATGTCGTTTTACCTCAAGCGATGAAAATCGTAATCCCTCCTCTAGGAAATCAATTTCTCAATTTAGTAAAAAACTCTTCCATACTCGGAATTATCGCTGGTACGGATTTAATGTATCAAGGAGACTTAATTTCAACGAAGACATTGGTTACGTTCGACGTCTATATATTTGTCGGGATGTTTTATTTAATATTAACAATTCCGCTCAGTATGCTAGTGCGTTATTTAGAAAAACGCTTAGCAAAGGAGGCGGTGTAAATGGATTTTAAGGGAGCAATTACAGGAGATCATATTCTGTTTTTATTAAAAGGATTACTTATAACGCTAGAGGTAGCGCTCGTAGCAATTGTACTTAGCTTTATTATTGGTAGTGTAATAGGGATATTGCGCTACATGAAAATACCTGTCGTCTCACAAATATTAGGAATTGTCGTTGAAGTAATTCGAAACTTACCACTACTATTAATTATATTTTTCACATATTTTGCACTTCCAGAAGCAGGCTTGAAATTAGAAATTATAACAGCTGTAATTGTTGCTTTAACAATATTTGAAGCAGCAATGATATCTGAAATTGTTCGAAGTGGTTTATTATCGATTGAAAAAGGACAGATTGAGGCTGCAAGATCTTCAGGATTAACGTATGTTCAAGCGCTTTGGCACATTATTTTACCACAAGCATTAAGAAGAATGGTCCCGCCGCTTGTTAGTCAGTTTATTTCATTGCTGAAAGATACATCATTAGCAGTTGTTATATCACTGCCAGAGCTTATGCATAATGCTCAAATTATTAGCGGACAGAATGTGAATTATATGATTCCAACGTTTATAGTAGTAGCTTGTATGTACTTTATCATAAATTATAGTTTATCAATTTTATCGAGAAGATTAGAAATCCGTTAACCTTTACAATATATGTAAAGGTTTTTCCTTGTTTCTCCTTATTTTCCTTTAATTATAATCTAAATCTCGCGATAATTCGATTTTTTATATTGTTTTATCAGAAAAGTTTTAATTTTATATAGAAATTGTAATCGCTTTCGTGTATATTTTTATTATCAGAAAATTTTAAAAAGAGATAGGGGTACTTGTAGGGGGAGGATTAAGATGCAGCAAACAACGAATGAGCAATTACATCGTACGATGAAGAGTAGACATTTATTTATGATCGCACTAGGTGGTGTAATCGGAACTGGTTTTTTTCTAGGTTCAGGTTACACCATTAATCAGGCTGGACCAGGGGGAGCCATCCTTTCATATTTAGTGGGCGGATTTATTATGTATTTAACAATGCTTTGTCTTGGAGAGCTAACGGTAGCAATGCCAGTTTCAGGATCTTTCCAAAAGTATGCGACGAAGTTTATTGGACCAGGAACTGGATTTATGATCGGTTGGCTATACTGGATTGGATGGGCAGTAACAGTAGGATTAGAATTAACATCGATCGGTTTAATGATGAAAAGATGGTTTCCGAATGTTGATGTTTGGGTATGGTGTCTCGTATTCGGAGTTATTTTATATGCTTCAAATGCAATATCAGCGAAGAGTTATGCTGAATTAGAGTTTTGGTTCTCTAGTATTAAAGTAGTTACAATTATTGCATTCATTTTACTTGGTGGTAGCGCATTACTAGGATTCTTACCATACGATGGAAAAGAAGCAGCGCCTCTTTTCTCTAACTTTGTAAGTGATGGTGGGCTATTCCCAAATGGACTAGCTGCAGTGCTTCTTACGATGATTACAGTTAACTTTTCCTTCCAAGGAACAGAGTTAATCGGGATTGCAGCAGGAGAGAGTCAGAATCCTGAAAAAACAATTCCACGTGCGATTCGTAATACAGTATGGCGCATTATGTTATTCTTCATTTTAACAATGACAATTTTAGTAGGGTTAATTTCTTGGAAAGAAGCAGGGATAATTGAAAGCCCATTCGTAGTTGTATTTGATAAAATCGGTATTCCATATGCAGCTGATATTATGAACTTCGTTATTATTACAGCTCTTCTATCTGTAGCGAACTCAGGGTTATATGCAGCAACGCGTATACTATGGTCACTTGCAAATGAAGGAATGGCACCAACTTCTTTCAAGAAAGTAAATAAACGTGGTATTCCGATTACAGCGTTAGTCGTAACAATTGCTGTAGCGGCGTTATCTTTATTAACAAGTTTCCTTGCAGAAGATACAGTATATATGTATTTATTATCTATAGCTGGTTTATCGGCTGTTTCAAGTTGGATCATTATTGCTTTATCACAACTTCGCTTTAGAAGTCAGTATTTAAAAGGCGGAGGAAAATTAGAGGACTTAAAGTATAGAACACCACTATACCCGCTTGTTCCAATTTTAGCTTTAATTACAAATAGCATCGTTGTTATTAGTTTAGCGTTTATTCCAGAACAAAGAATGGCGTTATATTGTGGTATTCCATTTATCATTTTCTGCTACATATATTATTATATGAGTAAGAAACGGAAGAAACCGATGAAAGTGGAGATGGAAGCAAAGTATGAAAATAAAAATTAAGCATGATGATATAGAGGCAGATTTATCGCATGGTCACTTAGCGATTGGGAAAGAAAACGGATATTCACCGTTACAATTACTCGTTTCTTCTATCGCAGGATGTAGTGCAATTGTTTTTCGAACGATTTTAGAAAAGAAACGTATTGCATACGATATGTTTACAATTGAAACTGAAATTGGTAGAAGTGAAGCTTTATCAAAACCAGTTGAAAGTGTTCATTTGCACTATAAAATTAAAGCGCAAAACATTACAGAAGAACAATTAGACAAGGCACTGCAACTTGCGGTGAAAAATTGCACGATTGTTCAATCGGTAAAAGATAGTATAAAAGTTACGGAAACAATTGAACTAATAAAGTGAAATATAAAAACGTGAGAATATAGCTCTCACGTTTTTATGTTTTAGAGAGAGGGGAAAGTGTGATGGAATGTTTAGGATGTAAATTAGCCAACGAAGAAGAAATTATATATAAAATATATGAAGATGACTATGTAACATGTTTTTTAGATCATGAACCTTTCTATACAGGGCATACTTTAATCGTTCCAAAGCAGCATGTTGTAGAAGTGGACGAATTAGATGATTGTGTAGCAAAAGCGATTATGGATGTTTCTCAGATTATTGCAAAGGCGATTAAAGTATTATATAAACCAGACGGAGTTACAATTTGTCAAAATGGTGGAATCTTTAACGAGTTAACTCATTATCACATGCATATTGTACCGAGGTATAAAGAGCGTTCGTTTGCTGAGTTTTATACGGTGCAGCCAGGAGAACAGCAGAATCATAACTTTGAAGAGACAAAGAATTTATTAAAAGAAGCAATAGAGAAAATAATACATAGCGAAAAGGCGTAAGAGGAGTTTTCTTACGCCTTTTTAGTCTCCATACATATTTAAAACTTCTTTCGCACGTATACGTAAACCATCTATTAATTCTTTCGGTTCTAAAACTCGTGCATCTTTTCCAAGCCGATAAAATAGAGGCGTAATAAAATTAATTTCACCTTTATCAATTGTTGAATTTATATATCCTGTCCCATCTTCGTTTACTACCACGAATTCTTCAAGGTAAGGAACGCTTTTACATTGGCGCACGCCTTCTGTCGTTAATAAAACATGGAATTGGATAGGAGTGTGTACTACGTTAGAGTTAGATTCGAACCATTCTTCTAAATTCATGAACGTATCTTTATTTTCTTCTGTTGATAATATAGAAAGAATACGATCAACGCGATACAGTAATACCTTTTTTCTACTAAAGTCATAGGATGGCAAATACCATAAACCGTCGTGAGCATATACACCGATAGGATGAACATGTTTTGTTTTAATCCCTGATTTAGATTCGTATTGAAAGTGTAAATTTTTATTTTCAATAGCCGCGGTTAATACTTCGTTTAAAAGAGGTGTATCAATTGTTCTCTTCGGATTCCAAAAAGAGATATAAGATCGTATTTTATCAACTTTCGCTTTCGCATCATGTTGTAGGGAGCTATACAGTTTATGCGTAACGGAATTGATTCCTGTGTTAAAAGGCAAGTCTCTGTAGTAGCTTAAAGACTGAAAAGCAAAAAAGATGGAGACCGCTTCTTCTTCGGTAAATAAAATGGGGGGAAGCATGCTGCTTGTTAATACTTTATATCCTCCGTTACGACCTTGTTCAGCGTAAATGGGTAATCCCATATCACTTAAATCTAAAATATATCTATGGACCGTACGAACGGAAATATTAAATTCATCAGCTATTTCTTGAGCTGTAAATGTTTTTTTCGTAGAAGCAAATATAAGAATGTCTAGTAAACGTTTTGCTTTTGACAAGGATATCACCTTTTTCTTTTTTAACATGACATAAGTTGTCATGTTTTATGGTTAGTATAGTGCTTATAAGATGATTTTATCAATAGAAGCTGTAAGGAGGAAAAGATATGTCACGTGAAATTGTTTTATTTATTGCAGCGAGCTTAGATGGATTTATCGCGAAAGAAGATGATGATTTAGAGTGGTTAATGGAAACAGAAGGTGAGGGAGACAACGGTTATACAGAAATGTACGAAACAATTGATACGATAATTATGGGAAAGAGAACGTACGATTATGTGGTAGAGCATACGGAAACATTCCCGTACCTAGATAAAAAATGTTATGTTTTTTCTAATTCAGAAAAAGGTTCAAACGAACATGTAGAGTTTGTAAATGAAGATGTATTAGAGTTTACAAAAAGGTTGAAAGAGCAGGAAGGATCTAAAATATGGATGGTCGGTGGAGGGAGTCTACTGAGAGAGTTCTTTAAGAATAATTTAATTGATGAATATGTTGTTACGATTACACCTCACATATTAGGTTCTGGAGTTCCGTTATTTAAAGAAAAGAATCCAGAAATTAATTTAACTTTAACGGATACGAAACGTTTTGGCCAATTCGTAAATTTATATTATAAAGTAAAGTCCTAAAGGATAAGAAAACACGACTATTGATGATAGTCGTGTTTCTATATAGATGGCAATGAAATTGTAAAGCAAGATCCGTGATCAATTTCACTTGTGACAGTAATATTCCCGCCGTGTAGTTCTACGATTTCTTTTACGATGGAGAGCCCTAAACCAGTGCCTCCTGTAGCTCTAGAGCGCGCTTTATCAACACGGTAAAAGCGATCGAAAATGTGAGGGAGGTCTTCAGGCGGAATACCTTCGCCTTCATCTTCAATTGTAATGGAAATACGTTTATGTTCTTCTGTAACAGAAATATTTATATGAGAATGTTCTTTTGAATGTCTATACGCGTTATTTAAAATGTTAGCCATAACTTGTTCAAAGCGTTGCTCATCTAGCTTTACTAAGAGTGAGGAAGGACATGTGAAAACAACTTTAATTTGTTTTTCTCCGTACATCACATTTATTTTTTCAGTGATGCGAGTAAGGAAGGTGTGTAAATGCACTTCCTGTACTTGAATGAAAAAGTTATGCTTTTCCATTTGAGCGAGTGAAAATAAATCTTGGACTAAGTTTGTAATATAATCAGACTCGTCTTTTATAATGGATAAGTATCGTAAACGTTGCTCTGGGGGTGTGTTTTCTTTTGATGCAATGTCAGCATAACCTCTTACGTACGTTAATGGTGTTCGTAATTCGTGAGCAACACTTGCTAGAAATTCACTTCGCTCCGTTTTCATATAATGTAAATCATTTGCGAGAGTTTGGATAGATTGTGCTAGTTCACCAATTTCGTCATTTCGAGTAGTTGTTAATGAAACGGATAAATCGCCCTTACTCATTTTTTCAGTCGCTTGTTTCATGTGTAACAATAGTTTTGTTAACAAACGTGATAATAGAAAAATGGTGATGGCTGTTAATAGGAAAGTAATGACTCCAGCGATAATGAATTGCCGTGTGAGCCCGTTAACCATTTCTTCGATTGATTCCGTCCCGAGAAACATATATACATAGCCTTCCGTTTTTCCTGCCACTACAATTGGGCTAACTGTACATATATAATTAGATGTTTTCCAATGATTCTCTATAATTGCTCCATCATGATCTGTTCGTGTTTGCATTCCTTCAATATGTTTTTTTATAGTAGTATTTATTTCATTGGATTTAGCTAGTATTTCCTTATTTGCATTTGTAATAATAACAGTTGTTTCAGCTTCGGATTCCATTAAAGCAACATGGGAGATTGTTTGCCTGTCAAAATATTTTTCAAGGACATCTCGGTGACTATTTCCACGCTTTAATAAAGCAGTCATTTCTTCATTCACTCTATTGTTTACAAGGCTATAATAGAGCAAGACAAATAGAACACTTTCGATTAAAAGTGTAACAATTAGAAAATAAAATCCGAGTTGAATAGAAATTCGCTTCATCGTTTTGCTCCTTAGTTTTCAATATCAATCCATCGATATCCTACTCCGTAAACAGTTTTTAAATGGTGATCAATGGGGAAATTTACTTTTCGTAATTTATCACGTAAATTACGAATATGTGAATCGACTGTTCTATCTTCTGTATTTGTATTTAATCCCCAAATTCGTTCAATGAGCTGATCACGGCTTAATACGTAGTTCACATGACGTAAAAATAATCCGAGTAAAGAGAATTCGATTGGGGTGAGAAGAAGTTCTTCATTATGGACAGAAATGAAATGCTTGGCCTCATCCCATAAAATGCCGTGATATTGGATTTGTGCATGTTGATTGGTTCGGCGTAAAACAGCTTCAATTCTTGCGAAGAGCTCCTCTTCGTGGAAGGGTTTCGTCACGTAATCATCTGCTCCAAGTTTTAACCCTTGAACGACATCTACCGTTTGATCACGAGCAGTTACCATAATGATAGGAACGTTACTAAATGATCGAATTCTTTTGCAAGTTTCCCACCCATCCATCTTTGGCATCATAATATCGAGTAAAACAAATTTGAAGTTTCGATTTTCTATATGTGAAATAGCTTCTTCTCCGGATACTGCACATACGCAGTTATATCCGATTGGAGTAAGATAAAGCGTTAATAATTCAAGCATTCTCGGTTCATCATCTACGAGTAGTATATCGATCATAGAGTACCTCCGCATTTGTAGTTATTACTTAAATTGTAAGTCAAAATCATGAAGAAATGGTGCAGATTATAATGCATCTGCATAATTTCTTCAGAATTGCTTGTTATTGTAAAGTTGAAATTCCATTTTAGGTAATAATATTGGCTCGAAAACGAATAATACGGAGGCGATATAGTGAAAAAGATGACCCGAATTTTGGGGATAACAATAATTGCAGCAGTCGGTCTTGCGGCATGCGGACAAACGAGTACAGATCATAAAAATCATGAATCTACAGAAGAGAAGAAAACAGAGCAAAAGGAAATGAAAATGAATCAGGAGGTAACTGCGCCGAAAGAAATGAATCAAGGTGCATCGAATGATTTATTAACGACAAGTTTAAAAAATGTAACGAGATTAAATACAAATGATCCTCTGCAAATGGCAGTATTAACTTCGCAAACGATATGGCCAGCAACGCATAAAGAGAATCAGCCAGGCGCTATTATTTTAGTGCCAGTGAACGAGTGGCAATTAGGTATTGCAAGTGCGGATCTTATTCATCACCCGAATAACGGACCGATTTTATTTATAGAAAAAGAAAAGGTACCCGAAATAACGTTAAAAGAAATAAAACGATTAAATCCGCTCGGAACGAAAGATGGAACGCAAATTATGGTGATGGGGGATATAGGGGCATCTAGCCTAGAGCAATTAAAAGAATATAAAGTAAAGCAAATAAAAGAAACGGACCCAGCTAAATTTGCTAAAGATGTTGATAAAGAATATGCCGATATAACAGGAAATTATCCAAATAGCGTTATTATCGGTTCGTCTGAAGAAGAAGGACGTTTATATACAACACCAGCTGTAAATTGGATTTCTCATATGCCAGAACCTCTTCTATATACTGAAAAAAATAAAGTGCCAGAAGCGACAATAGAGGCATTAAAGACGAGAAAAGATAAAGCGAATATATATGTGTTAGGACCAGAAAAAATCGTTTCGAAAGAAGTAGAAAAAGAGTTAAGTAAATACGGGAAAGTAACGCGTATTAGTGGGGAGACTCCAACAGAAAATTCGGTTGCATTTGCGAAATTTAAAGATGAAAAAACGAAATTTGGCTGGGGATTCACAAAACCAGGTCACGGTTTGTCATTTGTTTCAAGCAAAACACCAGACTTAGCAATTGCGGGAGCACCGTTTTCACATATGGGTAAACATGCCCCTGTTGTTTTGCTTGAGGAAGGAAAAGCTTCACAACCAGTTTATGACTTCCTTGCTACTATTTAGCCGAAGTTTAAAGATGATCCAACACTTGGACCATATAACCATGGTTTCCTATTAGGAAGTAGTAGTGATGTTTCATTTGAAACACAAGGTATATTGGATGAGAGGTTAGAAATTGTTCAGGAAAGTGGTCAAGGTCACGGTGGACATTAATGAAATGAGAAAAGACGCTGCTAAGGTAGCGTCTTTTCTTTAGGAAACTTTTACATAGCACAACATCCTTTGCTCGTTATATAATAGCCTTCGTGCAGTCGGCCTTGATTTTCTTATGGAGAAAATCAAATGATAAAAGAGTGGAGGAGTGTTACTTTGTTTCAAACTATAAAAAATGAATGGTTCTCAAATATGAGAGGGGATGTGCTGTCAGGAATTGTTGTTGCTTTAGCGTTAATTCCTGAAGCGATTGCTTTCTCTGTTATTGCAGGTGTAGATCCGACCGTTGGGTTATACGCCGCTTTTTGTATTGCGGTTACAATTTCGTTTGTCGGCGGAAGACCAGGGATGATCTCGGCGGCAACGGGTGCGATGGCATTATTAATGGTGACGCTCGTTAAGGATCATGGTTTGCAATATTTATTTGCTGTGACAATAGTAACAGGTATTGTTCAAATTATTTTTGGAGTGTTCAAGCTGAGCTCATTTATGAAGTTTGTTCCTAAATCCGTTATGAGTGGTTTTTTAAATTCACTTGGAATTTTAGTTTTTACAGCGCAATTGCCGCATTTTAAAAATGCAACTTGGCAAATGTATGCACTTGTCGCATTAGGACTTGCAATTATATATTTATTTCCACGTATTACGACGGCTGTTCCGTCTACACTTATTTCAATTATTATTGTGACAAGCATTGCACTTATGAGCGGATTACAGTTGAAAACAGTAGGGGATATGGGAAGCTTACCGAAAGAATTACCGTTCTTTAGTATTCCTGATGTTCCATTTACACTTGAGACATTAGCAATTATTTTACCGTATTCAGTTATGCTAGCGGTTATAGGTTTACTAGAGTCATTATTAACGGCGTCGGTTTTAGACGATATGACACATACGGAAAGTAATAAGCATAAAGAGGCACGTGGACAAGGGATTGCGAACGTTGTTGCTGGTTTCTTCGGAGGAATGGCAGGATGTGCAATGATTGGACAATCTGTTATTAACATTAAATCAGGTGGTCGCGGGAGATTATCGACGTTTGTAGCCGGTGGTTTTTTAATCGTATTGCTATTTGTTTTAGGTGATTACGTTGTTCATATTCCGATGGCAGCTTTAGTTGCAGTTATGATTATGGTTTCGATTGGGACGTTTGATTGGAACTCTGTAGCGACGATTCATAAAGTACCAAAAGGAAACGCATTTGTTATGATCGTAACAGTTGTGATTGTCCTAATTACACATAATTTAGGATTAGGTGTAATTATCGGAACGATAATTAGTGCAGTTTTATTTGCATTCAATATGGCAAAGATTCACGTGAAACATTTGTATATTGAAAATAAGAAAATATACGAAATTCACGGCCAACTATTCTTCGCATCTACGGCAGAGTATATAAATGCTTTTTCATACAATGAAAATGTGAAAGAAATTGAGATGAACTTTACTAACGCACACGTATGGGATGATTCAGCAGTAGCGGCAATTGATAAGGTTATCATGAAATATGAACAGAACGGTGTAAAAGTAAGGATCACAGGGTTAAATGAACGTAGCTCGAAGCTCGTTGCGAATTTAGCTACTTATAATAAGAGAATTGCTAGTTAGAAGCCTCCTTTTTAGGGGGCTTTATTATATAATACGGGTAGGATAACGAAAAGGGGATTCAGCATATGTACAAACAAATTTTATTAGCATGCGATGGTTCTGAACATGCACTTCGAGCAGCCGAGCATGCAACATATATTGCGAAATTTAACGAAGAAACACATGTTGAAGTTGTGTACGTAGTAGATAATAGAACGGCAAAGTCAGATATTATACAAGGACAAACGGATTTAGAAACAATATCAGCTAGTCGAAAAGATAAATTAAAAGAGATTGAGGGTTTATTAAAGAAAGAGAACATTTCCTACAAAATTACGATTCTACATGGCGATCCAGGAGATACGATTGTTCAATATGTAAATACAGGAGATATAGATCTTATTATTGCTGGGAGTAGAGGGCTAAATACACTGCAAGAGATGGTGCTTGGTAGTGTAAGTCATAAAATAGCAAAGCGTGTGAAATGCCCGGTTATGATTATAAAATAAAGTGAGATATTCTGTAGTGTAAGCAGGACCTTGATATAATTCGAGGTCTTTTTTGATGTATAGAGGGGGAGATTATGGAAATACTAGATATAAGTTTAGAGGGAAATTGCTAACTTACAAATTTGTAAGTTAGTTGTCAGCGAAATCGATGTTATGAAATTTTTCCCATTGATACAATAAGAATATCAATGGGGACATAGGGAGGATGGAAGGTATGAAATCATTTCAAAATTTGTCTTATAGCCAAGGGGTAAGTTTAATTTGTTTAGGTGGATTTGCTGGATCTGTTACGTTAGCTGTTTTAATAAAGATGATTCATCAAATTTTTTGATTTTATAGTAGGGAAGGAATTGGTTGTTATAAATAGTAAGAAAAGGATTGTAAATAAAAAATAGCTCTTAGCATGTATGTAGATGCTAAGAGCTATTTTTATGATTATTTTTCTACTTCTGGCTTCTCACTTGTTACAGTAACGTCTTTCCAATGTGAAGTTATTTGATTTACTTCAGTGTTGACATCATAATTTTTTACGCGCTTATTAACACCTGTTAAATCAAATGTGTAATGAATTGGAATCATCGGTGCTTCGTCATGAATTAATTTTTGCCATTTATCGTATATTTCTTTACGATATTTTTCATCAGTAGCTTTTTCTGATAATCCTGCGTCTAATAACTTCGTATTTTCATCATTTACCCAGCGCTGGTAGTTGAATCCGGCATTTTTGCCCCATAGGCCAGAAAGGTCAGGGTCAGAGCCAGTATTCCAAGCACCAGAGAAAATATCAACCTTCGGATCATCTTTTTTAATCATATCACGCATAGCATTAAATTCGTGTAAGCGTCCATCAAGAAGTTCTACTTTTAAGCCGATATCTTTCCAAGATTGAATATAGAATTTTGCAAGTGGTTCACTTGTCTCACTACCGTTACTAGCTAGGAAGTTAATTTTAAATTCATTACCTTTTGGATCCTCACGGAATCCATCACCATTCTTGTCTTTATAGCCAGCTTCATCTAATAGTTTTTTCGCTTTATCTACATCTAAGTTATATGCGCCAACACTGTTATTATGGTACTTTGGCATAGATGGTGGAATTGGAGAGTTAGCTGGAACACGAAGTCCGTGATATACTTTTTCTCCTAATTTTTCTCTATCAATTGCATATGCCATCGCTTGACGTAAACGAACGTCTTTGAACTTATCGTTATCCATTACAGCTTCATTCTTTGCTTTGTCCATATGTCCGAACTTAAATCCGATATAAGTGTAAGCAAGGTCAGTTTTACCAATTAGTTGTGTGTTTTTTAATTTACTTACGTTCGGATATTGATCAGCAGTAATTGATGCAATATCAATATCACCTTTTTTCAGAGATGCACTAACAATAGATGGATTTACAACTTTTAATGTTACATTTTTCAGCTTAGGTTTGCCACCCCAGTAATCATCAAAGCGCTCATACTCAACTGATTCACCAGGAACGATTTTCTTCACTTTAAATGGACCGAATCCAATTGGATTTTGACGGATTTTATCTGATTCAGCTAGTTTTTCAATTGGTACATCACCTAAATATTTTTTAGGTGTAGGATATGTCCAAATACCAGTTTTCAGTGAAGGGTTTACTTCTTTATAAGTAATGGAAATTGTTTTTGGATCGACTACTTTAATACCAGAAATTTTGTCAGCTTTTCCAGTGTGATATTCTTCCATACCCTCAATCATTTGCATTTGTGTATCGTAACGAATACCTGTATATTTACTATTACCGATAATTAAGTAAGAATATTCTAAATCCTCAGCTGTTAAAGGGTTACCATCATGCCATTTTACATTATCTTTAATTTTAATTGTAATTGTTTTTTTATCTTCAGAAATTGTATAAGTTGCAGCACCTTCATTTGTAATTTCCCAGTTTTTATCTGTAGCTAATAATTGTTCATCAAAGAAATCCATAATTTCTGAATCTGGAGCAACTTCATACAATACCCTACTTAAAACACCAGAGAAAGGTGAATTTGAAACGAGTCCATAAGTTAATGATCCGTCTTTAATTTCTTTACCGTCATTTTTTACAGTAGCACTAAATTTATTTGTTTCTACTTTTTTTGTGTTTGCTTTTTTACTACCGCTATCAGCACCCCCACATGCAGATAGTAATAATGCTGAAGCAGCAAGTGTGCTTAATACTTTGTACAGTTTTGGTTTGTTCATAACTTCTCCACCCCTTATCCTTTTCTTTGTCTAGCATCAGCCGCACGCTTTAACGCTTGACCAATAAAATTTATACACAGCATCAACACTAAAATCATGATTGATGCGGGTAACCAAATCCACCACTTTTCTTGCAATACATCTGGGTTAGTTGCGTAACTTACAAGTGTACCAAGACTTGGTGTGCTCTCTGGTAGACCGAAGCCTAAGTAAGTTAAACTAGATTCAATTCCGATGTTACCAGCAAGATTTAATGTAATATTTACGATGATAATAGAACTTAAATTAGGTAATATTTGCTGGAAGATTATTTTCCAATTTGGTGTTCCTAACGTTTTTGATGCAGATACGTAATCAAGTTCTTTCTCAGTCAATACTTTAGAACGTATCAGCCTTGCTTTTCCGACCCATAAGAAAGCGGTCATTATGAGAATAAATGTCGTAATATTGAAAGTTGGAACGAGTGAGATAAACACGATAACAATCATTAAGAATGGTAAAATCATCATAAAGTCGATAAAACGCATAATGATGTTATCGACAACTCCTCCAAAATAGCCAGCAATTAGTCCCATCGTAAGACCGATAAGGGTTGATAAAAGAGTGATAGCTAAACCAACTGTAAAGGAGTTACGTGTACCAATAATTAATTGTCCGAAAATATCGCGACCTCCATAATCAGTTCCTAACCAATGTTCAGCAGAAGGAGGATCATAAATGGCGAACAGATCGACTCGGACGATATCTTCTTGCTTCATAATAAATGAAGTTGCATAAACGGCTATTAATATTAAAGCTAAAAAGAATAGAGAAAACATTGCTAGTTTATCTTTACGAAATTCTCGCCACATAATGGAGAAACCAGAAGGGCTCTTTTCGTAATGAATGACTTCAGTTTGTTTTTCAGGATTTGCTAACATAACGTTTCTTCACCTCCATTAATCAATACGAATACGTGGATCAACGATGCTTAGAATAATATCGGAAAGAAGAGTCCCGAGTAGCGTTGCGAATCCAGTAAATAATACAAGAGCAGTTACGACACTGAAATCACGTTGAGTGATAGATTGGAAAAATAGTTGTCCAATTCCTGGGTAGCCGAAAATGTTTTCTAGAATAATAGAGCCCCCAACTAAACCTGTAATTTCATATCCTAAAAATGCTGCGATTGGTAAAAATGAATTTCGTAAAATATGTCTGGAATATACTTTAGATTCTGGTACACCTTTTGCCTTTACCGTGCGTACAAAATCTTTATGTTTCGTATCGATAATTTCACTTCGTAAATATTGGACAGTTCCTACAGTTCCAATTAATGCCCCAGATAAAGCTGGTAAAATCATATGATTTAATTTACTTAAGTAGTAATCAAATGATCCGGTTGCAACTTGTGGGTCAACGCTACCACTCGTAGGGAAAATTGGATATAAAAAGCCGAATAAGAATAACATTACTAATCCGAAAATAAACAGTGGTGTACCGAATCCTAAAAAGTTATATAGCGTAATGAGTCGATCAGCCCACGTATCATTCCAACGTCCACTTATAACTCCAAGTGGAATAGCAATTAAGTAAGTAAGAATAAGAATAAAAAGAGCTAACAGTATTGTATTGCCAAGACGTTCCCCAATAATATCCGTTACTTTTATTTTATGTGCGTAAGAAATACCGAAATCCCCTTGCACGGCATTTGAAATCCACCTTACATATTGAGTGGGAATAGGATCGTTTAAACCTAGTTTTTCACGTTGTTCTTCAATCACTTTTGGATCGGCTTTTGGATTTGCTAGTTCAGCGCCACTTAATGCATCACCTGGCATTGCCTTAGCCAGTGTAAAGACGAGTACGCTTAATATGAATAATTGCGGTATCATAACTAAAACCCGGCGTAATATAAATTTCCACATGTTTTATCACTCCCTTAAGGTAATGCCACCCGGTGAGTTGGCGAGATTGGTTTTAAATCGTAAGCACGTCCATTTTCATTGAAATAATTTTCGTAGGATTTCTCATACTCAGCGCTTACCTCACGACGCAATTTACGTTGTTGCTCGCGGTTTTCTGGACGAATATCAGGAATAGCTGATATTAGGCGTTTCGTATAGATGTGCTGTGGATTATTATAAATTTCTGCACTAGTTGCTTCTTCGACAATGCGCCCTCGATACATTACACCGATGCGATCACACATATGACGAATTACGCCTAAATCGTGACTTATGAATAGGTACGTTAATCCAAGTTCAGATTGTAAATCTTGTAAGAAGTTTAAAACTTGCGCTTGTACCGACACGTCAAGTGCAGATACAGGTTCATCTGCGATAATAAGCTTCGGTTTTAATGTAAGTGCGCGTGCAATACCAATCCGCTGTCTTTGTCCACCGGAAAATTCATGTGGGTATTTATAAATAGACTCTGGATTTAACCCAACTTTATCAAGGTATTCTTGAACTGCTCGACGCTCTTCATCGGGTGAGAGCTTTTCAAAATTCCGAAGTGGTTCGGCAATAATATCGATAACACGTTTCTTCGGGTTTAAGGATGAATAAGGATCTTGAAAAATCATCTGAATATCTTTTCGTTGTTCACGTAGCTCCGAGCGACTTAATTTCGTTAAATCTCTATTATTAAAATGAATGTTACCGCCTGTAGCTTTCGTTAAGTGCATAATTGCTTTACCAGTTGTTGATTTGCCGCTACCTGATTCACCAACGATTCCATATGTTTCACCAGGCTGCAATTCAAAACTTACGCCATCAACTGCTCGTACGTAATCTAATGTACGTCCGAAGAACCCACCCTTAATTGGAAAGTGTACTTTTAAATCTTCTACTTTAAGCAGTGCCATGAGTTACGTCATCTCCTTTCTTATGTTGGAAGTTGAAGTGCTTATAGCAAGTACAACGTACCCAATGGTCTGGTTTTACTTCATGTAAAACAGGATTTTCCTCATGTTGATCTGGTCTAACCCAAGGGATTCGGGCTTGGAATCGACATCCAGTGCGAGGAAGCTTCGCTAACGAAGGAACCACGCCTTGAATTACATGCAATTTTTCTTTTTCCGCATACGCAGATGGAATTGAGTTTAATAGAGAACGAGTATATGGGTGAAGCGGGTTATTAAAAATCTCTTCTACTGTTCCTGTTTCTACAACTTGTCCTGCATACATAACGACAATACGATCAGCTGTTTCGGCAACAACGCTTAAATCATGTGTAATTAAAATGATGCCCATTTTCGTTTGTTCTTGAATAGATTTTAGTAAGTCTAAAATTTGTGCTTGGATGGTTACGTCAAGAGCCGTTGTTGGCTCATCCGCAATAATGAGTGCTGGGTTACAAGCAATCGCAATCGCGATAACAATTCTTTGTCTCATTCCGCCAGATAATTCGTGAGGGTATTGTTTATATGTAAATTCTGGTTTTGGAATACCAACTTGATGGAGTAGTTCTAAGGTGCGTTCTTTCTTTTCTGCTTTCGAAAGGTTTGTGTGGTAGTCTAAGTTTTCTTCGATTTGTTTTCCAACTGTCATAAGAGGATCGAGTGCTGTAAGAGGTTCCTGGAAAATCATACCGATGTTTGATCCGCGTACTTTATTCATCTCTGCGGTCGACATAGTAAGTAAATCCTTATCTCTATAGTTAAGTTGCCCTTGTAATTTTGTATTTGCTTCATTATGCAGTCGCATAATGGAAAGGGCAAGTGCACTTTTTCCGCAACCGGATTCACCAACTATCGCGACAATTTCATTTTCATGGACAGTTAACGAAACGTTATCAACTGCTGCATGATATTGATCTTGTATGCGAAAGGAAGTCTGTAAGTTTTCAATGCGAAGAAGTGGATTCTTCATGGTTATCCCTCCATCTTTTCTGAAAAGACTAAATATTTAGTATGTTGTTGCTATTTTAATATAAAGTGACAATGTTTGACAAGAGTAAATATTCAAAAATCTTTTTATATAGAGATGAGATGCAGTAATATAAGGATAAAAACCCTTTTAAAACGCTCACAATTATGGGTTGGATTGATAAATTATTTGTAATAAAAAAGTACTATATGTAGAAAAAAGAGAGGTGTTCTGGAAAGAACTGTCTCTCTTTTTTTTGTAAGTATAATATTAGTGTTTAAGCTTGTTTTTGTTTTGTAGATCCTGTATTTAAAGTAAGAGCAAGGAAGAACATTGCAAGCACACAAGAAGCAAGGAGCAAAATGAATCCGCCGTCCCATCCGAATCCATCTACAATAAAGCCCATAGCTGCGCTAGCAAAAGTAGCTCCCCCTAGGTAACCGAAGAACCCAGTTAACCCAGCGGCAGTTCCAGCAGCTTTTTTGGGTGCTAAGTCAAGCGCGTGAAGACCAATTAGCATAACAGGTCCGTAAATTAAAAATCCAATGGAAACAAGTGCGATACTATCAATGATTGGATGCCCAGCAGGATTTAGCCAGTAAACAAGAACGGCAATGAATACACCGACCATAAATAGAATGCCAGCAGGTGCGCGGCGCCCTTTAAATAGTTTATCACTCATCCATCCGCAAAGAAGTGTACCTGGAATACCAGCCCATTCGTATAGAGCATAAGCTGTACGTGAGCTACTGTGAGTAAAGCTTTTTTCTTCTACTAAATAAGTAGGAGCCCAGTCTACAACGCCGTAACGAACGAAATAAACAAAGACATTAGCGATAGCGATGTACCATAAAAACTTATTGTTTAATATGTATGTAAATAAAATTTCCTTTACCGAAAGTTCGCGTTCACGGTCCGCTACTTTTTCATCTGATGGATATTCCCCAGTATGTTCTTCAATAGAAGGTAATCCGCAAGATTGAGGTGTATCTCTCATCGTAATTAATACATAAATCCCCACCAAAATTGAAAGAATACCTGGGAAGTAAAATATACTTTTCCAGTCATTTGCAAAGAAATATAAGCCTAATGTAACGAGAGAAGGCATAAGCGCGCCGCCGACATTATGAGCGACGTTCCAAATAGACATTTTTGTACCACGTTCACTAATGGAGAACCAGTGAACCATCGTACGACCACAAGGAGGCCATCCCATACCTTGTACCCATCCATTTAAAAACTGAAGTACAAACATAAGTATAATGCTCGTTGTAATGAAAGAAAATGAGCCGAAAATAATATTAATGATACCGGATAAAAATAGCCCAGCTGCTAAAAAGTAGCGAGGATTACAACGATCGGATACGATACCCATAAGAAATTTACTTAATCCGTAAGCGATAGATACTGCTGAAAGGATAACCCCAAGTTCCCCTTTACTAAAGCCTTGTTCGATTAAGTATGGCATTGCGAGTGAAAAGTTTTTTCGAACAAAGTAGTAACCCGCATAACCGATGAAGATACCTAAGAATACTTGCAAACGCAATTTGCGGTATTCGCTATCAGTGCGATCAGCTGGTAAGCGTTCTGCGTGGGGCGCAGGTTTAAATAATTGTGTGAAAAACATAAAATGAAAATCCTCCCCTAATTAATTGGAAGCGTTTTAAGACAGAGAGAATACAAAAAGGCTATGAAATATAAAAAAGTTCCCTTCTTTATGATTCATAGCCATATACTCCGATTCTCCGTGACTGTCAATATTAACTTCGACGAAAATTATACAACTTTGTGACAAGAATGTAAACGTTTTTATAAAGAAAGTTGTTGACGTATTTTGTTTGTGGGATTAATATTTAAATACGTTAAATATTTTATTGCTTAAATAAGAGGTGGATAACATGCCAAATGATATGACTCATATTGATAAGATTCAAGCTCTTACATTCGCTATAGGAAAGAAAATGCAAACAGAGCTATTAGAACAAATGCAAGCATCAGGACTTACACCACCGCAGTTTTATATTTTAAAGATTTTAGATCATTACGGAGCTTCAAGAGCGACACAATTGGCGGAGAAAATGTACGTGAAACCGAGCGCGATTACAGTAATGACTGATCGTTTAATTGATCATGGGTTAGTAGAGCGCTATCACGACGATAATGATCGCCGCGTTGTTGTCATTGAGCTAACGAAGAAGGGGAAAGCTACAGTAGAAGAAGCGATGGCGGCTCGTAATGAGCATATTGCAAAGTACTTCTCACACTTAGAATTACAAGAGAGGGAAGATTTGTTGCGCCTCTTTGAAAAGCTAGAAACAATTATTTGCGGGAAACCAGAGAAAAAAGAGAAAAACTAAGAGGAATTGAGGAGATTACATGGAGCAACAAGAAAATCAGAATAGAAAGTTGTTGTTAATCGGTTTAGTAATCGCAATGCTATTTGCTGCATTGGACGGAACAATCGTTGGTACAGCAATGCCGCGTATCGTCGGTGAACTAGGTGGATTAAGTTTAATGACATGGTTAACAACAGCTTACATGTTAACATCAACAACGGTTGTACCGATTGCAGGTAAATTAGCGGATTTACTTGGGCGTCGTAACGTATATATAGCAGGATTAATTATCTTTATGGTTGGTTCAGCGTTATGTGGTATGGCAAACGGTATGACAGAATTAATTATTTTCCGTGGTATTCAAGGTCTTGGTGGCGGTATTATGATGCCAATGGCTATGATTATTATCGGAGATATGTTCACGGGAAAAGAACGTGCTAAATGGCAAGGTATTTTTGGAGCTCTATACGGTCTTGCCTCTGTAATTGGACCACAAGTTGGTGGTTGGATTGTAGACGCAGTGAACTGGAGATGGGTATTCTATATTAACTTACCAGTTGGTATTTTAGCGACAATCTTCATTGCAATGGGATTAAAAGCACATAAACAAACAGGACCAATTAAAATTGATATCGCTGGAATCTTCACGATGATTCTCGGTGTTGTAAGTTTATTACTTGCGTTAACGTTTGGCGGAAAAGATTATGCATGGGGTTCTTGGCAAATTATCGGGTTATTTGCACTAGCTGCCATTGGTATTGTTAGCTTTATTATCGTTGAAACGAAGGCTGAAGAACCAATTTTACCGATGTACTTCTTTAAAAACCGCACATTTACACTACTGAATGCGATCGGTTTCTTTATGAGTATCGGAATGTTTGGAGCAATTATGTTCGTACCGTTCTTTATGCAAGGAATTGTAGGCGTAAGTGCTGCTGAATCAGGAACGATTATGACACCGATGATGATTACAATGATCGTTATGAGTATTATTGGTGGTCAGCTTGTATTAAAAATTGGTGTGAAACCACAAATTATTACAGGGATGCTTATTATGGCTAGTGGTTTCTGGTTATTAACAACGATGGATATGCACACAACTAAGCTTACCGCTACTTCTTATATGATGGTTATCGGTTTAGGAATGGGTCTTGTTATGCCGATATTAACATTAGCATTACAAGAAAGCTTCCCGAAAAAAGATCTTGGCGTTGTAACATCATCAAGTCAATTCTTCCGTCAAATCGGTGGAACGTTTGGGATTACAATTTTAGGATCAATTATGAATAATACTTCAGGCACAACGTTAACAAATAAATTAGTACCTGTATTAGACACATTCCCAAAAGAAGCGGGACAAATGGTAACAAAATTTAAAGATATGATTCATACAGATCCACAAAGTTTATATTCTATGCTATTTAGTCCAGAGGCATTAAAACAAATGCCAGAAGCATTTTCTAATAGCATCGTACCAATTTTGAAAAGCTCTTTAGTGGACTCACTTCATACTGTATTCTTAACAGGATTGGTATTTATCGTAGTAGGTGCTATCTTTACGATTTTCTTACAGAAAATTAAACTGTCTGATCGTAAAAAAGATGCTGAAGAGCCTGCTGTAGAAGAAAAGGAAAAAACTGTATCATATTCGTAATAAAAAAGCATCGCCTTATGGCGATGCTTTTTTTGAGTATAACCTTAAAAGCTTTTTAGTTAGAAATGATTGACGTATTTTTATAAATGCGTTATATTATTTTCTGTAAACGGTTACATGAAATGAGGAGAAAAGAGAATGAGTACGATTAAAGACGTTGCAAAATTAGCAGGGGTATCTGTTGCGACCGTTTCCAGAGTGTTAAATAAAAATGGATATGTCCATGAGGATACATTAAAGAAAGTAGAGCGAGCAATTGAAATGCTAGATTATAAGCCTAGTACAGTAGCGCGTTCTTTATATAATAAAAAGTCTCGTTTAATTGGCTTAGTTGTTCCAAATATCATGAATCCATTCTTTCCGGAAGTTGCACGTGCTGTAGAAGATGTAGCACATAAGCAAGGTTACACAGTTGTACTTTGTAACTCTGATGAAAATTTAGAAAAAGAGAAGCAATACATTGATGTGCTTAGACAAAATAATGTGGACGGATTTATTGTAGCAACGAATCCACAAAATAGTGTTAATTACATGAATTTGTCTATTCCAGTTGTTGCGATTGACCGTATGTTTAATGAGCGCATTCCTACTGTATATGCAGATAACTATGCAGGGAGCCAGGCGGCGACAAAGTTATTAATAGACAAAGGGTGTAAACATATTGCACATATTCGTGGACCGCGTGATGTGAGCACAGCTAATGAACGTTTTGAAGGTTTTGTAGACGTTATTACGCAAAATAATCTTTCTTATATGATTGCAGAGAGTACATTCGATCCAGCTAATAGTGAACGGGTAGCGGTGGAATTATTAGAAGAATATCCGCATATTGATGGAATTGTTGCTGGGAATGATTTAATTGCAATCGGCGTTGTAAAGGCTGCACTTCAAAAGGGAATTTCTATTCCAGACGATTTACAAATTATTGGATTCGATGGAATTTCTTTAACTGAAATGATGTATCCATCTATTACGACTGTTGCACAGCCAATTTATGAAATGGGGAAAATTGCAACAGAATTGTTGTTAGAGCAGATGGAAGGAAATCCATTAGAAGAGAAACACTATCGTTTACCGATTGAAATTATAGAACGAAATACAACGAAGTAAGGAGATGAGACAGATGCCAAATATTGCAGTAGTAGGTAGCATTTCAATGGACTTAGTGGCTGTTTCAAAAATACGGCCGAAAGCAGGAGAAACAGTAATTGGTGAAGCGTTTCATACGATACCAGGAGGAAAAGGGGCCAACCAAGCAGTTGCTGCAGCTAGATTAGGAGCAAATGTAGCGATGGTTGGTGCAGTAGGAAATGATGATTACGGAACAGTAGTTAGAAAAAATTTGGAGAACGAACGCATTTTTATCGACTATGTGGTACCGGTTACAGATAGGACGACAGGAATCGCTCATATCGTTTTAGCAGAAGAGGATAACAGTATTGTTGTCGTACAAGGAGCAAATGCTCTTGTAAATGAGTCGATTGTAGATCGTTCAAAAGACCTTCTTGTAAAAGCTGATATGGTTGTTCTTCAACTAGAGATTCCGCTTGAAACAGTAAAATACGTTCTGTCTATTTGTGAGGAGCATAAAATTCCAGTTATGTTGAATCCGGCTCCAGCACAATTTTTATCAGAAGATATTTTAGAAAAAGCGACTTATATTACGCCGAATGAACATGAATGTCGCATCGTATTAAATGATTTCACATCACCAATTGAAGAGTTACTTGCGAAATATCCAAATAAGCTATTGATGACGGAAGGGTCTAATGGTGTTCGTTTCCATAACGGAACGGAAGTTGTTCAAGTTCCAAGTATTGCTGTAGACGTAGTAGATACGACTGGAGCAGGTGATACATTTAACGGTGCGTTAGCAGTTGCGCTTTCTGAAGGAGCAACACTTCAAAAGGCAATTCGTTTTGCAAATATTGCTGGTGGTCTTTCTGTAACGAAACTTGGGGCACAGGGCGGTATGCCAACGAGAGATAGAGTACGTGAAGTGCAGGTGATTGTCGGATGAAAAAGCACGGTGTATTAAATAGCGAAATTGCGGCAGTCCTTGCTTCACTTGGACATACAGATACGATTGTAATTGCTGATTGCGGGTTACCTATTCCTGATGGAGTAAAACGAATTGATTTAGCAGTTGAAATCGGAAAGCCTAGCTTTTTAGACGTATTACAAGTAGTTGCTGATGATATGGCAATTGAAAAAGTGATGTTAGCAGAAGAAGTTATTATAAATAATGCAGAGGTAAATAAAGAAGTTGAGATGCGATTAATAGAGCCAGCATTTGAATATGTGTCTCATAAGGAATTTAAAGAGCATACAAAGAGAGCGAAGGCGATTATTCGTACAGGAGAAGCAACGCCTTATGCGAATGTTATTTTACATGCAGGCGTGATTTTTTAATAAAGGGATGTGATGAGAATGCATATTGAAATGAAGAACATTTCAAAAGCGTTCAGTGGTAATCCTGTTCTAAAAAACGCACAGTTTATGATTGAAACAGGAGAAGTCCATGCATTGATGGGGGAAAATGGAGCGGGGAAATCGACGCTCATGAAGATTTTAACAGGTGTATATAAAAAAGACAGTGGAACAGTCATGATTGATGGGAAAGAACGAACTTTTAAAAGTGCGAAAGAAGCTGAAGAGTATGGTATTGCATTTATCCATCAAGAGTTGAACATATTACCGAATTTAACGGTAGCTGAAAATATGTTTCTTGGAAAAGAGTTAATGTATGGGAAAACGGGCATTTTACGTACGCGTCAAATGAATGCGATTGCCCAGCAACAATTAGCAGATCTTGGTCTACATGTGAGAGGTGCTATGCTAGCAGGTGAATTATCAGTTGGACAACAGCAAATTATTGAAATTGCTAAAGCATTAATGACAAAGGCGAGCGTTATTATTATGGATGAACCTACAGCAGCATTAACAGATCGCGAAATTGAAACTCTGTTTATTGTTATTAATAAATTGCGTAAAGAGGGCGTTTCATTCGTTTATATTTCACACCGGATGGAAGAAATTTTTTCAATATGTGATGCTATTACGATTTTGCGTGATGGAGAATATGTAGGGAAAAGATTAATTCCAGAAACGTCATTTGATGAAGTAGTTAGCATGATGGTGGGCCGCAGTATTGGTGAACGTTATCCAGAACGAAATAGTCAAATTGGCGAAGTGATTTTTGAAATGCGAAACGGAACGAAAAAAGGAAAATTTGAAAATGTTTCGTTTCAAGTTAGAAAAGGTGAAATCCTTGGTGTTGCGGGCTTGATGGGAGCTGGTCGCACGGATATTATGAAAGCAATATTTGGATATGAACCGCTCGATTCAGGAAAAATTTTCATGAATGGACAAGAAGTAAAAATTGATAGTCCAATTGATGCGATTAGACAACGAATTGCCTTTATTACAGAGGATAGAAAATCTGAAGGGCTTGTGTTAGATTTTTCGATTCGTGAAAATTTAGCTTTACCAAATTTAGAAAGTCTTTCAAAGGGAAGCGTGGTTAATAAAGGTTTAGAACGGCAATTTACAGAGGATATGATGAAGCTTCTTAATGTGAAAGCAGCAAACGGAGAGCAAGCTGTCAAATCTCTTTCTGGTGGAAATCAGCAAAAGATTGTAATTGCAAAATGGTTAGGTATTCATCCGCAGTTACTCATTTTAGATGAACCAACGAGAGGTGTAGATGTTGGGGCTAAAAAAGAAATTTACTCTATTATGAATAAGCTTACCGAGCAAGGAGATGCCGTTATTATGGTATCGTCTGAGCTTCCAGAAGTTTTAGGAATGAGTGATCGAGTTCTCGTCATTCATGAAGGGAAAATCGGTGGTATTTTAGAGAAAGATCAGGCATCGCAAGAGTCTATTATGGCACTAGCTACAGGGGGAGAGTAAGATATGGCTAAGAAGGGGAATGTATTACAACAACTTGGTTCTTTAATTGGATTAGTATTAATTATCGTAGTAATTACAGCTTTAAATCCAGCATTTATTGAAATTCCAAATTTATTTAATATACTGCGCCAAGTATCGATTAATGCACTCATTGCATTTGGAATGACCTTCGTTATTTTAACAGGGGGTATTGACTTATCGGTAGGTTCTATTTTAGCATTATCAAGTGCACTTGTTGCCGGAATGATGGCAAGTGGCATGGATCCGTTCCTTGCAATGGTAGTTGGATTGTTAGCAGGTCTTGCAATGGGGATTG
This sequence comes from Bacillus sp. MYb56, assembly GCF_002976445.1. Lineage (NCBI taxonomy): Bacteria > Bacillati > Bacillota > Bacilli > Caryophanales > Bacillaceae > Bacillus > Bacillus sp. MYb56. Next base: position 57,076 of record NZ_PCOH01000018.1, on the reverse strand, counting down.
TAAACGGTATCATTATTGCGAAGGGAAAAGTAGCTCCGTTTATTGCAACTTTAGCAACAATGACTATTTTTCGCGGGTTGACGCTTGTTTATATGGACGGACGTCCGATCACTGGTCTTGGTGATCATTTAATGTTCCAAATGTTTGGCCGTGGTTATTTCCTTGGTATTCCTGTGCCAGCCGTTACAATGATGATTGCTTTTGCAGTATTGTACTTTATTTTAAAGAAAACAACGTTTGGTCGCCGTACGTTTGCGATTGGTGGAAATGAAGAAGCGGCAGCTTTATCAGGTATTAATGTTACGAGAATTAAAGTAATGATTTACGGTCTTTCCGGAATTTTGGCAGCGCTTGCAGGTATTGTCTTAACATCAAGGTTAGATTCTGCACAGCCGACTGCTGGTACTTCTTACGAATTGGATGCAATTGCTGCAGTTGTGTTAGGAGGAACGAGTCTTTCAGGTGGAAGAGGATGGATTGTTGGTACATTCATCGGTGTGCTTATTATTGGTGTACTAAATAACGGTTTAAATTTATTAGGTGTATCTTCTTTCTTCCAACAAGTTGTAAAAGGACTTGTAATCTTACTAGCTGTACTAATTGATCGTCGAAAAGAAGCGTAATGGAGGGGCAATTCATGAAAAAATGGTTACTGATACTCGTTGCATGCATCATGGTAGTTACTGCTGGTTGTTCAATGGAACCACCAGAATGGGCAAAGGATTCTAGCGATAAAGGTCGAAATAAAACTATTAAAGTTGGATTTTCTGTTTCAACTTTAAATAATCCATTTTTCGTCACGTTGAAAAAAGGTGCAGAAAAGAAGGCAAAAGATAGCGGCATTGAATTAATTGCTGTTGATGCACAAAATGATGCGGCGAAGCAAACAAATGATGTTGAAGATTTAATTCAAAAAGGTGTCGATGTAATTGTTATTAATCCAACCGATTCAGATGCTGTTGCTTCAGCGGTAAGTGCAGCTAATGCAGCCAATGTTCCTGTTATTACAGTAGACCGGGTTGCGAATTCAGGTAAAGTTGTTTCTCATATTGCTTCCAACAATATAGAAGGTGGTCAAATGGCTAGTGATTACATTCGGGAGTTAGTTGGTGAAGGAACAAATGTTGCTGAGTTAGAAGGAATCCCTGGATCGTCTGCTGCTCGTGAGCGTGGGAAAGGATTCCATAACGTAGCTGATAAGTCTTTAAAAGTAGTAGCAAAACAAGCAGCTGATTTCGATCGTGCAAAAGGATTATCCGTTATGGAAAATATTTTGCAAGCAAATAGCGATATAAAAGCAGTGTTTGCTCATAACGATGAAATGGCATTAGGCGCAATTGAGGCATTGAAATCTGCTGGTAAAACAGATGTGGTTGTTGTTGGATTTGATGCAACAGATGATGCTGTAAAAGCGGTTAAAGATGGGCGTATGGCAGCAACAGTCGCTCAAAAACCAGAATTAATCGGAGAGAAGGCGATGGAAACAGCGAAAGAGATAACACAAGGTAAAAAAGTGGACAAATTTATTCCGATTGAATTAGAGCTTATTAAGAAAAAATAAATAAATATAAAATGAAAATTAGGAAGGAAGAATAACAAATGAAATTTTTTATTGATACAGCAAACATTAACGAAATTAAAGAGGCAAATGCATTAGGTGTAGTAGCTGGAGTAACGACAAATCCATCACTTGTAGCAAAAGAAGGCGTAGATTTCCATGAGCGTATTCGTGAAATTTGCAGCTTTATTGAAGGACCTGTAAGCGCAGAAGTAATTAGCTTAGAAGCTGATAAAATGATTGAAGAAGGAAAAGAGTTAGCAAAAATCGCTCCAAACGTTGTTGTAAAAGTTCCAATGACAACAGAAGGCTTAAAAGCAGTAAAAGCATTCTCAGATTTAGGAATTCGTACGAACGTTACATTAGTATTCTCAGCGGTGCAGGCATTACTTGCAGCTCGCGCTGGTGCGACATACGTTTCACCGTTCTTAGGTCGCCTAGATGATATCGGTCATAACGGTATGGACTTAATTCGCCAAATCGCAGAAATCTTTGCAATTCACGGCATTGAAACAGAAATCATTGCAGCATCTGTCCGTCATAGTGTTCACGTAACAGAAGCAGCATTAAACGGTTCACATATTGCAACAATCCCAGCAAACGTAATCGCTTCATTAGTGAAGCACCCATTAACAGATCAAGGAATTGAGAAATTCTTAGCTGATTGGGAAAAAACACAAGAGAAATAATACGAAATGGAGAACCCAAGTTTAATTAACTTGGGTTCTTTTTTTTGTTTGAAAGAATTTTCATGCAATTGTGCATATTGTCTTTTAAATTTTTAATATAAGCTATTTAATATATACAAATCACTCTTTATTTTTCACATTTCGACATAAAAAGATAGAGGGTCTGACCAGAAAACTGGAGGACATGATTCTATAACAGAAAGCTTATTGCTTATAGAATCATGTCTTTTATTATACAAGGGAGGATAGATTACGTATTTTTATCTGAAGTTTAAGATTGATACAAGGGGATGAGTAAAATGAGAAAAAAAGCTCCATTTAAAGTGTTGTCATCGTTAACGATCGCGACAATCATCGGATGCTCAGCTGTAATGAGTGCTCCGTTAGCATACGCAGAAACGCCAGCAAAAGAAAGTGTGTCTACAACACCAATTGATTACAATTTAATTCAAGAAGATCGTTTAGCGGAAGCACTGAAGGAAAGAGGAACAATTAATCCAGCATCTTCTAAAGAAGAGACGAAAAAGGCTGTAGAGAAATATATTGAAAAGAAACAAGGGGATCAGGCAAATAAAGAAATTCTTCCAGCGGATACTGCTAAAGAGGCATCTGATTTTGTGAAAAAAGTAAAAGAGAAAAAAATGGAAGAAAAGGAGAAAGTAAAGAAACCTGAAAAAAATGTTAGCCCTGAGCAAAAACCGGAACCAAATAAAAATCAATTGAATGGGCAAGTTCCAACTTCTAAAGCAAAGCAAGCGCCATATAATGGACCGGTTCGAAATGATAAAGTATTAGTATTACTCGTTGAATTTAGTGATTATAAACATAATAATATTGATCAAACGCCAGGGTATATGTATTCGAAAGACTTTAGTAGAGAGCATTATCAAAAAATGTTATTTGGTAATGAGCCGTACAAGCTATTTGATGGTTCGAAAGTAAAAACGTTTAAACAATATTATGAAGAGCAGTCTGGCGGTAGTTATACGACGGATGGATATGTAACCGAATGGCTAACTGTGCCAGGGAAAGCGTCTGACTACGGTGCTGATGGTAGTAGTGGTCACGATAATAAAGGACCAAAAGGCGCACGTGATTTAGTGAAAGAAGCTTTACATGCAGCTGCTGAGAAAGGGTTAGATTTATCTCAATTTGATCAATTTGATAGATATGATACAAATGGTGATGGAAATCCAAATGAACCTGATGGTGTAATTGATCATTTAATGGTAATCCATGCTGGTGTTGGTCAAGAAGCTGGTGGCGGTAAATTAGGTGATGATGCAATTTGGTCACATCGTTCAAAATTAGCGATAGATCCAGTAGCGATTGAAGGTACAAAATCAAATGTAGATTACTTTGGTGGAAAAGTAGCAGCGCATGATTACACAATTGAACCAGAAGATGGAGCAGTAGGTGTATTTGCGCATGAATTTGGACATGACCTTGGTTTACCGGATGAATATGACACGAAATATACTGGAACTGGTTCACCTGTTGAAGCGTGGTCATTAATGAGTGGAGGTAGCTGGACAGGAAAAATCGCAGGAACAGAGCCAACTAGTTTCTCACCACAAAATAAAGATTTCTTACAAAAAAATATGGGTGGTAACTGGGCAAAAATTTTAGAAGTAGATTACGATAAAATTAAGCGTGGTGTAGGAGTTCCTACATATATTGATCAAAGTGTTACGAAATCCAATCGTCCAGGCGTTGTACGTGTTAACTTACCAGGTAAAAGTGTTGAAACAATTAAACCGGAGTTTGGAAAGCATGCATATTATAGTACAAGAGGAGATGATATGCATACAACATTAGAAACACCATTCTTTGATTTAACAAAAGGAACAAATGCAAAATTCGATTATAAAGCAAATTATGAGTTAGAAGCAGAGTGTGATTTCATCGAAGTACATGCTGTAACAGAAGATGGAACGAAGACGTTAATTGATAGAGTTGGAGAAAAAGTAGTACAAGGAGATAAAGACACGACAGATGGAAAATGGATTGATAAATCATACGATTTAAGTCAATTTAAAGGGAAGAAAGTGAAACTACAATTCGACTATATTACAGATCCAGCTTTAACATATAAAGGTTTCGCGATGGATAATGTAAATGTAACAGTTGATGGACAAGTAGTATTTTCTGATGATGCAGAAGGAACATCTAAAATGCAGTTAAATGGATTCGTTGTTTCTGATGGGACAGAGAAGAAACAACATTATTATTATTTAGAGTGGAGAAACTATGCTGGATCAGATAATGGATTAAAAGCAGGAAAAGGTCCGGTGTATAATACTGGTCTTGTCGTTTGGTATGCAGATGATAGTTTCAAAGATAACTGGGTTGGGGTACATCCAGGTGAAGGCTTCCTTGGTGTTGTAGACTCTCATCCAGAAGCGTTTGTTGGTAATTTAAACGGGAAACCAGCGTATGGTAATACAGGCATGCAAATTGCAGACGCTGCCTTTTCATTTGATCAAACACCCGCATGGAGTGCAAATTCATTAACACGTGGACAGTTTAACTATTCTGGATTACAAGGTGTTACAACTTTTGATGATTCAAAAGTATATAGTAACAAACAAATTGCAGACGCGGGAAGAAAAGTTCCAAACCTTGGACTTAAATTCCAAGTTGTTGGACAGGCAGAGGATAAATCGGCAGGCGCTGTTTGGATTAAACGTTAATAACATAAAAGCACATTCTTCATATGAAGAGTGTGCTTTTTAATTTGTACATTAAGTTATTATTTTAGCTTATGTAATACAATTGTCTGTTCATATGTAGTGTATCAAATTATGTGGGTAAAGGAAATATTTCCGAGGAAATTGTCGAAGTATCGTCGGTATTTATACACTTTCTTTGTAGAAGAAGAAATGTAGTATTGCCTTTACAGTTTAATTTATTTACATTGTTATTTGGCTATACACAAAAGTGATATATTCGGCAATCAAAGAGCTCTATTCGATAGGGCTCTTTTTTATGGATAGAAAGGAGTGAACTAAATGAAAGAAATAATTGAATGTCCACAGTGTGAAGGGAATATTACTGCACAACATATTATTGATCTCCCGCATCCTTTTTCATTCAGGTGTCCACACTGTAAGGTGAAATTAAAAGAAATGAGGATCACACCATGTTTAATATTAGCGGCAATTTGTATAATTCCACTGTTTATTATGATTGGAGAGAGTATTAAGGAATTACTAGTAAAATATTTTTCTATTATAGATGATGTACCAACTGTACTTATTTTCTTCTTATTTTGTTATCCGTTGTATTATCTTTATGAAAAATATAATGCCATATTGTTTATTAAATACGGCTTGTTGAAAGTCAAAAGTTGAATAGGAGCTTATCATTATGTTGTGGAAAGTTTATTTAGTAATTATAGCGATATTAACTATAACTTCGCTAGTAAGAGGCATGTTTCAAACACTAATTCAAAAGTTTGATTTTGTGGTGACTATAATCACGTGGATTGGGCTATTTGGTTTTGTCTTTGATGTAGAGATAGTAACCCCACTCGTTTGGAAATGCATCTTCCTGTTTAGTGTTATTTGGACTTTGAGTGCCGTTTTTGTTTTACGTTTATATGAAGAGAAGGATGACCCGCTACCTTTTATATTCAAATTAATTGGTATTATCCCAACGCTGCCATTATATTACGGATTATATCAATATGCATTTTAAAAAAAGACAATGATGGAATTAACCCATCATTGTCTTTTTTACTTTGCTTCTTACAAAAATCATTCCAGCAAATGTTAACAAGAATGCAGTTCCGATAACGAAGCTGACGCTAGGCGATGCCCCGATTGCTCCGACTGTAAAGGAGCCAGCAACAACTCCTAATGAGAAGAAAGCATAAAACAATCCGAATGCTTTTCCGCGCTTATCATCTGTCGTATTTTCAACAAGTAATGCATTTATCGATGGGAAAAGGATAGCGAATCCAATGCCATAAATCATCATAACGATAAAGAGCATACCTTTTGTTGCGAATAATCCAAGTAAAGATAACGCGAATGCCATTACTGCAATCCCAATTAGCATGAGTTTTGAACGATTAAATCGATCGTAAATACGGTTTGTTGGTAGCAAGAAGAAGAGGATAGCGGTAATTCCGAATACACTTAACATCATGCCTGTTGTAGATGCTTTAAGCGCTAATGCCTCAACTTTCACTGGTAGCATATAAGTGACAATTCCTTGTGAGAACATTAGTGTGAAAGCACCAATATATGCTTGCAATAACGGTTCTGATTTCAATAGTTCAATCATATCTTCTTTGTTCATCATTTGTGTTCTTGAGGTATCTTTTCTTGATACGTTATTTGGTAAGAAGAATAGAGATACGATTGTACCAAGGACCATTAAAATAGAAATGGTGATGAACACCCACTCTATACCAGCAGTTGCTTTCATAATTCCACTGAAAGCCGGTCCTACAATTGCCGCTGTTCCAACAGCAGCACCAGATAGAGCCATTGCCTTACCTTGTCTTGCTGAATTTGTTTGTTTTGATAAAAACGTAAAGGCAGCAGGAATTAAAAATCCGTCACTAAAGCCGTGCATAAAGCGCACAACTAATAGTTGTTCACCACTTTGAACAACGGTGTATAACAAGACTATGAAACTCGTAAGTCCCATGCTTATATAAAGTATTTTTTTTGCACCAAATTTATCGACAGCAGCGCCAGCAATAATATTACCGATCATATTAGCGAATGAGTACATACCGACAACTAGCCCAATAATAAGAGGAGATCCTCCAAGACTTTGAGCGAACGTACTCATAATAGGTAATTGTGAAAATGTATCTAGAAACGCTACGATAACAATAAAGTAAATAAAATATTTCAAGCGATATTCACCTCTCCTATGCTATTATGGCATAATGCTAATTTCAACCGCAATGAAATTAGCATTAACAGATGTGGAAAAAAGTACAAAGTGACAAAATATTGAACGTTATTTGTTAAAATTTAGTGGAATTGAGATTGTTTTTTTGAAATATATGGATAGAAGTATTATAATAGATTGGTAAACTTCACCAGGTTAAGTATATACGTAGAGAGGGATGTATAAAATGAAAGCATTACTTTGGCATAATCAACGCGATGTACGAGTAGAAGAAGTACCAGAACCAACTGTAAGACCAGGAGCAGTTAAGATTAAAGTGAAATGGTGTGGTATCTGCGGAACAGACTTGCATGAATATTTAGCAGGACCTATTTTTATTCCAACAGAAGAGCACCCATTAACACACGTAAAAGCACCGGTTATTTTAGGTCATGAGTTTAGTGGTGAGGTAGTTGAAATCGGTGAAGGCGTTACTTCTCATAAAGTGGGAGATCGCGTCGTTGTAGAACCAATTTATTCTTGTGGTAAATGTGAAGCTTGTAAACATGGACATTACAATGTTTGTGAACAACTTGTTTTCCACGGTCTTGGCGGAGAAGGCGGCGGTTTCTCTGAATATACAGTAGTACCAGAAGATATGGTCCACCATATTCCTGATGAAATGACGTATGAACAAGGTGCACTTGTAGAACCTGCAGCGGTAGCAGTTCATGCAGTACGTCAAAGTAAATTAAAAGAAGGGGAAGCTGTAGCAGTATTTGGTTGTGGTCCAATTGGACTTCTTGTCATTCAAGCAGCTAAAGCAGCAGGAGCAACTCCTGTTATTGCAGTAGAACTTTCTAAAGAACGTCAAGAGTTAGCAAAATTAGCAGGTGCGGATTATGTATTAAATCCAGCTACTCAAGATGTACTAGCAGAAATTCGTAACTTAACAAATGGTTTAGGTGTAAATGTGAGCTTTGAAGTAACAGGTGTCGAAGTAGTACTTCGTCAAGCGATTGAAAGTACAAGCTTTGAAGGACAAACTGTAATTGTTAGTGTGTGGGAAAAAGATGCGACAATTACGCCAAACAATCTTGTACTAAAAGAAAAAGAAGTTATCGGTATTCTTGGATACCGTCATATCTTCCCAGCTGTTATTAAATTAATTAGCTCTGGCCAAATTCAAGCAGAGAAATTAATTACGAAAAAAATCACAGTAGATCAAGTTGTTGAAGAAGGATTTGAAGCACTTGTAAAAGATAAAACACAAGTGAAAATTCTTGTTTCACCTAAATAATAGAGAATAGTAAAAAGTAGCCCTTTTCTAGAAATAGAAGAGGGCTACTTTTTTTCTATACAGAAAGGTGATAGACTTTCCTTTAACTACAGGTATTTTGTTTGGAAGGGGAAGTCTAATGCTTTCATTTATGTTGACATTGAAACGGATGCTAAAAGCTTGTTTACGAGCGTGGAAAGATAAAGAATTTCAAGTATTATTCGTATTAACATTTTTAACATTAACATCTGGTACGATTTTTTATAGTACAGTTGAAGGATTACGTCCTCTTGACGCTCTATATTTTAGTGTGGTTACGTTGACGACTGTCGGTGATGGGAATTTTAGTCCGCAAACTGATTTCGGAAAGGTATTTACGATTTTATACATATTTATCGGGATTGGATTAGTGTTTGGATTTATTCATAAATTGGCAGTTAATGTGCAACTGCCAAGTATATTATCGAAAAGAAAAAAAGAGTAAAGCGGTTAATCGCTTTACTCTTTTTTTACATTAGTTTAGACAAGTATTTGCAGTAGCTTAACAATATTTTATTACAATGTAAGTGTATTCATTCATTATATTCACTATGTATAAAGTTATAATGATATTAACATTTGCATATTTTAATTTATTGATAGAAATTTGTGAAAGGTGGGATATTCTAGTCATAGGTTAACCGGAAGACATCGTAGGATCCTAACAAAATATGAAAAATAATTCAATTATAAAATGGAGGATTTCAGATGAAAAAGAAAGTTCTTGCTTTAGCAGCAGCTATTACATTAGTAGCTCCGTTACAAAGTGTTGCATTTGCTCATGAAAATGATGGGGGAAGTAGAATAAATATAGTTCACCGCTGGTCTGCTGAAGATAAGCATAAAGAAGGCGTAAACTCTCATTTATGGATTGTAAACCGTGCAATGGATATTATGTCTCGTAATACAACACTTGTAAAACAAGATCAAGTTGCACTATTAAATGAATGGCGTACGGAGTTAGAGAACGGTATTTATGCTGCTGACTATGAAAATCCTTATTATGATAATAGCACATTTGCTTCACACTTCTATGACCCTGACAATGGAAAAACTTATATTCCATTTGCAAAGCAGGCAAAGGAAACTGGAGCTAAATATTTCAAATTAGCAGGTGAGTCATACAAAAATAAAGATATGAAACAAGCATTCTTCTATTTGGGGTTATCTCTTCATTACTTAGGGGATGTAAATCAACCGATGCATGCGGCAAACTTTACAAATCTTTCGTATCCACAAGGGTTCCATTCTAAATATGAAAACTTTGTAGATACGATAAAAGATAATTATAAAGTAACGGATGGAAATGGATATTGGAACTGGAAAGGTACAAATCCAGAAGATTGGATTCATGGAGCGGCAGTAGCTGCGAAACAAGATTACTCTGGCATTGTAAATGATAATACGAAAGATTGGTTCGTGAAAGCAGCTGTATCACAAGAATATGCAGATAAATGGCGCGCTGAAGTTACACCAATGACAGGTACGCGATTAATGGATGCACAACGTGTTACTGCTGGATACATCCAGCTTTGGTTTGATACGTACGGAAATCGTTAAATATTTGAAAAAGGTCAAATCTCAGAATAGAGTATTTGGCCTTTTTATCACTACACAGTACATGGAGGTATGAAACGTGAAAGGTAAATTGCTAAAAGGTGTACTTAGCTTTGGTATTGGTTTAGGAGCTTTATATAGTGGATCTTCAGCTCAAGCAGAAATGTCTATAAATCAAAATAATACATTAAAAGTGATGACGCATAATGTGTACATGCTATCAACGAACTTATATCCGAACTGGGGACAAAATGAGCGTGCTGATTTAATTGGGGCAGCGGATTATATGAAAAATCAAGATGTTGTTATATTGAATGAAGTATTTGATAATAACGCTTCAAATCGCTTATTAGGAAATTTGAAGAAAGAATATCCAAATCAAACGGCAGTATTAGGTCGTAGTGACGGAAACGAATGGGATAAAACATTAGGTAACTATTCATCTTCGACCCCTGAAGATGGCGGTGTAGCTATTGTAAGTAAATGGCCAATCATTGAAAAGATTCAATATGTATTTGAAAAAGGATGTGGGCCAGATAACTTATCAAATAAAGGATTTGTATACACAAAAGTTAAGAAAAATGATCGTTTCGTTCATGTAATTGGGACACATTTACAAGCTGAAGATAATATGTGTGGACAAACTTCGCCAGCATCTGTACGTACAAAACAGCTACAAGAAATTCAAGAGTTTATTAAAAATAAAAATATACCAAATAACGAGTATGTGTTAATTGGTGGTGATATGAATGTGAATAAAATAAATGCTGAGAATAATAGTGACTCAGAGTACGCATCCATGTTCAAAACATTGCACGCTTCTATTCCATCTTATACTGGACATACTGCAACTTGGGATGCGACGACAAACAGTATTGCGAAATATAACTTCCCCGATAGCCCTGCCGAGTATTTAGATTATATTATTACAAGTAAGGACCATGCTAATCCATCGTATATAGAGAATAAGGTGTTACAGTCGAAATCGCCACAATGGACTGTTACGTCATGGCTCAAAGAATATACATATAATGATTACTCGGATCATTATCCAGTAGAGGCGACTATTTCTATGAAGTAGAGTAGCCTTGAAAAAGTTTCTTCGTAAAGAAGAAACTTTTTTTATTTGAAAACAGGAAAATCATTCTTTCTTTCCAATATGTATAAGACATATATAGAAGAGGAGAGAAAACTGTGGATAGAGGAATTTTTAAGGAAGTTCCATTACCGTGTGCATTTTTAGATGAAGTGGCTTTAGAGAGGAACATTCAATCGATTATAGAGTTAAGTGGAGATAAGAAGATTCGTATAGCGAGTAAATCATTACGCTCTGTTCCAATTATGAAAAAGATTTTGGCTGCAAATAATCGCTTTCAAGGTATTATGTGTTTTTCTCCTAGAGAAGCTTTGTTTTTAATTGAACAAGGATTTAATGATTTATTGCTCGGATATCCTGTTTATGATGAAAGAGCTTTACATGAAATTAGTTTGCTGACAAAGCAAGGGCACATTATAACTTGTATGGTGGATTGTGAAGACCATATTACTTATTTAGAAAAAATTGCTGAGAAGTCTAAAGGGTGTTTTCGCGTTTGTTTGGATATTGATATGAGTAGTCGTTTTTTGAAATTTCATTTTGGTGTAAAAAGATCCCCGGTAAAAGATGTGCAGAGCGCTTTGAAAATAGTAGAAAAGGTGAAGGGCTCATCATATTTAATACTAGATGGTGTAATGGGATATGAAGCCCAAATTGCCGGGGTGGGGGATCATATACCGAATCAATGGATGAAAAGTAAAGCTGTTTCGTATTTAAAGAAGAAATCAGTGTTAGAGGTTAAAGAAAGAAGAGGACGTATCGTAAAAGAAATACAAAGCCTTGGTAGTGAACTAAGATTTGTAAATGGGGGAGGAACGGGAAGTATAAAAACAACTGAGCAAGATAACGCAGTTACGGAGATGACTGTAGGATCCGCCTTTTACTCTCCTAAACTGTTTGATTATTATAAAGAAGTAAAATTTCAGCCAGCTGCCGGATTTGCTTTACCAGTTGTACGTAAACCGGATCCTTTTATTTATACTTGCCTAGGTGGCGGATATATTGCCTCAGGTGCAGTTGGTAAAGATAAAGAGCCTGAGGTTTGGATGCCGCATGGTGCAAAACTATTAGCTTTAGAAGGTGCTGGTGAAGTGCAAACGCCAATTTTTTATAACGGCGAGGAACGAGTGGATATAGGAGATTCTATCTTGTTTCGCCATAGTAAAGCTGGGGAGTTATGCGAGCGTTTTCCTATTTTGTATCGCATTAAACAAGGGGAAATTGTTGGAGAGTATTCAACATATCGGGGGGATGGACAATGCTTTCTATAAAGGGACAAAAATGGAGAAATTGGACAGGGAATGTAGAAGGAACGCCGCATTATACGATGTATCCAAAAAGTATACAAGATGTAGTAGAAGTTGTGGGGCTTGCACGAAAAAAAGGAAAGAAAATTCGTGTTGTCGGTTCAGGTCATTCGTTTACACCTCTTGTGCAAACGGAAGAAATTTTAGTTTCTTTAGATGAATTGAAGGGCATTGTGAATATTGATGCAGAGAAGAAGGTTGCCGAAGTATGGGCGGGAACAAAGCTACATGATTTAGGGAAGTTACTTCAGGAAAAAGGTTATGCGCAAGAAAATTTAGGAGATATTGATTCACAATCTATTGCAGGAGCGATTAGTACGGGAACTCATGGGACGGGTGTTACATTTGGGAGTTTATCAACACAAGTTATAGAGATCACGGCAGTTTTATCAACAGGTGAGAGTATAGTTTGTTCAGAAACCGAGAACGCCGAATATTGGAAAGCATTTCAGTTGTCGCTTGGAATGCTAGGTATCATTGTAAAGATAAAATTGAAGGTTATCCCAGCGTATTCGCTTGTTTATGAAAGTGAAAAACAATCATTGTCTACTGTAATGAACAAACTAGAAGAATATAAGAAGAATCGTCATTTTGAATTTTTCGTTTTTCCTTATTCAGATGAAGTACAAGTGAAATTTACAAACGAAACAACGAGTAAAGAAAGTGATTTGAAATGGCATAAACTAAAGGTGGAGTTACTTGAAAATAGGATGTTCTCTTTATTATCTAAAGGGTGTAAATGGTTTCCTTCTATAAGTAAAGGAGTAAGCCGATTATCAGCTAAGGCTGTACCGAACACGAAAATAATTGGACCAAGCTATGAAGTGTTCGCTACATCACGTACAGTTCCATTTTATGAAATGGAGTACAGTGTCCCTTCAAAGTATATGAGGGCTGTTGTAGAAGAAATTTCAAATCTTATTGAAAAGAAAAAGTATAAGGTGCACTTCCCGATTGAATGCCGCTACGTGAGAGGTGATGATATATGGCTCAGTCCAGCATATGGAAGAGATTCAGCGTATATAGCTGTTCATATGTATAAAGGTATGAAGTATGCCGCTTATTTTGGTGAAGTGGAGAAAATTTTTTTAAAGTATGAAGGGCGCCCACATTGGGGGAAAATGCATACGTTAACGTACGAAAAATTGCAAAATATATATCCAGAATTGCATTCGTTTCTAAAAGTGAGGAAGTCACTAGATGAAACAGGAATATTTTTAAGCCCTTATACAGAAAAGTTATTTACGATTATGAAAAAAAGCTGACAAATTAGTATTTGTCAGCTTTTTTAAGTGTAATTGCATTTCTTGTATGACTAATACGCTCGTAAAATAGTAATTTATCACTGCTAAATACATGTAATAAAACATGAATAATAAATAGCCCGTTAATTACAAATTGGAATAACAGTATAACTAGTAATACTAAAGGCTCTGTATGATTTAAAATAGAGCTACTAGAAAGAATGTAATTGATTCCACCTAAAATGAAATAGAATATACCGTAACGAATGAATAATTCTTTTAGTGTAATACGCTCTGCTTGTCCTTTAATGTAAATACGAAGCAACGCTTTCCCTATTGTTCTTCCATTTGTAAAATATGGGATGATAATAAAGTAAATTAAGATTGAACATGTAATGAAAAGGAGTTCGTATACATTTGTGTAAGATTGGATATTAGAAATGAAGAAAGAATTTCCTTTGTTTTTAATGACAGGTACAACGATAGATAAGAAAATCCAATCAATTTGCATCGCGATAAGGCGACGAACGAATCCGACTGGTTTCGTTTCCAAATCAATACGACTATCTAACTCGTTTGCTTTCGGAAGGAAGTACGTAAATATTGGTGCAATGATAAAACCAATTACGCCACCTAGTGTATTTAAAAACAAATCATCGATATCAAATAAGCGATATGCACAATTATAAATACCATATAGTCCAGTCACTTGTGTTAGCTCGAAAAATAGTGAAAGACAAAAAGAAATACAAATAGTCTGTAAGAAACTACGTCGGAAATAATAACGTAAGTAAATACCGAATGGAACGGTTAATAGAACGTTAAAAGCAACTTGTAAAAATGCAGATTCTTTTAATAACAAGAAATAAGTAGTAGGTTTCGTTAAAATTGCCGATGTATGATTACTAATCTCTTGTATGAAATAAAATGGTGAGAGTTGCATGTGCTGTGTATTAGCCGGTTGTAGGCTACAAGTATCATACGTTTGTGGTAATGGCAAAATAACAAGAAAATAGGCATTTAATAAGTAGAGTAATAATGAGTATAAAATAAATGAGCGCCATTTATTTAAATAACCGTATTTTCGATAATTAAATATTAAAAAAGGAATTAAGAGAAACATTGCTAAAATAGGAAATAAAATAAAAGCTGTTTTTACTGGAAATAAATATGCAGTCAAAATGAAGCTCCTTTCAATGAAATTTCGTTTATCATTATAGCGCTTAAAAGAATGTAAAACAAAGTTGAAATAGCTCGAAATAGAAAAAATTACAAATTTAAAATAGATTAAGTTATAATAAGTTCAATATAAAGATATTATGATTATACAAGTTGAAAGAGGGTACATGATATGCAATATGAGCTTTTTTCGGTAAGCGGGGATCATATTACAACTTTTGAAAGCACATGGCGTTTTCAAGAGGGGGAACAGATTTTTGTTCATGATGATAATACAAAACGAAATTTTATTATTATTCGCTTAACACATGATTTATTTCAAAAAAATTCACATGCTATTCGCTTGTATTGTCAGGAAAAGAAAGTTTATGCATAAGGAAAAACCACTTACTGTATGAGGGCAGTAAGTGGTTTTTTATCCCGCTATTTGTGGGCAGTAAAACTCCCACCTCAAAATTCAGGTGGAGCAAAGAAGTTAGGTGGGAGCCCTGCTGCCGGTAAAAGCCCGATTGGTGAGGGATAATAATCAGGAGGGATGAACAAAACCCCCACTGATTAAAGTTTCATTTTATAAGAAAATGATAGTTAGCACACCTACGATAATACAGTAGAAAGAGAAGTATTTTAAATTTCCTTTTGCCATAATGTTCATAAACCATTTTAATGAAATATATGTCATGACAAATGTTGCGATGAAAGCAACAATATAAGGTACAAATAATGTATCTAAATTTGGATCGTTTGCAATGTCTGTAATACTTAACAATAAACCACCTAAGCTAACAGGAATGTATAGTAAGAATGAGAAGCGAAGAGCTGTTTCTTGCTTCATACCAAGTAACATTGCTGCCACGATTGTAGCACCTGATCTGCTTATACCAGGAATTAGTGCGCAAGCTTGTGCTAGACCAATAATGATTGCATCTTTCATAGAAAGGTCGCCATCATTTTTACGTCCACGTAAGTTTCGAATAATCCAAAGGCCGATAGCAGTAATAAGAAGGGAAATCCCAACCATTTTAACACCTTTTAAATAGTGGTCGATATAATCTTTAAATAAAACTCCAATTACACCTGCTGGAATGGTTGCAATAACAAGGTAAATAATAAAGAAGAAATCTGATTTTGCATCTTCTGCTCTTGTGAATATATAAGATAGACCATTCTTTGTTAGACGAATTAAATCATTTCTATAAATAAGTAATACAGCTAATAATGAAGCTGAATTAACAAGTAGCTCAAAGCTAAACCCTTCTATTTTTAGTCCTAGCAAATGCTGTGCTAAAACGAGGTGACCGCTTGAAGAAATCGGAATTGGCTCTGTTAGCCCTTGGAACAGACCAAGAATTAAATATTTTAAAATGTAGTAAAATTGTTCCATAATAACCTCCTTGTTTATTAGTCGAAAGAAACAACTTTTCCATTATAGCAAAAGAGAGGATGAATATTGAGAAGAAATAAATATTCGAAATATAATAAAAATCCCTTATACCGGTATAAGGGATTTTTATTATTAATGAGAAGCTACTGTTTCTTGAAGACTTTTTGATAATTGAACATCGACTTTTTCAGCATCATGAATATGATTCATAATAGTAGTATTTAATTTTTGGAACATTTGCTGTGTATTTGCAAATTCTCGTAATATATCATCATTACAAGATTTTTGGTTTTCGATAGCTTTAATAACATTTGTAGCGCCACTTTGTAATGTTTGAATCATTATTAAAATATTTTCAATTCTAGCGTTAGTATCGGCGCTCATTTCTACACCTTCATCAACTAAATGTAAATTATCTTTTGTATTTTCGTACGCTTTTTCAATTTCCTCTTGGATTTTTTTCGTTAAATTGCCAATGTTTTTTGTACTCTCCGCTGTGCTTTCTGCTAGTTTTCTTACTTCATTGGCAACAACAGCGAATCCTTTTCCATGCTCTCCAGCACGTGCAGCTTCAATACTTGCATTTAACGCTAATAAATTTGTTTGCGCAGCAATGTTTTGAATTACTTCTACGATTTGCTCGATTTCTTTTGAGCGTTCACTTAAATGATTCATACTATTAGACGTGCGCTGAGATTGTTCACCTAATTTATTAATTACAATAAGTAAACGGTGAACAGATTCTTTTCCTTCATTAGAGCAATCGATAATTTCTTCAATAGACTGAATTAAGCTTTGTTCTTTTTGTAACATTTCACTATTTAATTCATTGGAATGTGTCGTACGTGTTGAAACATTTTCAAAACATGAGTTTAAATGTTGAATTAAATTTTGGAGTGTATGGTGCTGGTTATTTACAAGTTGATGCTCTTGAACAACGCTTTGTACACGGTCGTGGATAGAAGAAATAGTCTCTTGGCTTTCAATATCTTTTTGTTTTAATTCTGTTTCTAGCTCTTGTATACGATTTTCTAATTGATCAATTTTATGTTGGAGTGCTTTCTTTTGAGTAAACATGTATTTATCTCAACCGCCTTTAGAAGTTATATTTTCTCTATATTTGGATTTTAGCATCTTTTATAATTTTTAAATATAGGAATTGTTAAATGTTTAAGAATCTATTACATTTTATTCGTAATTCCCTTTTTTTGTCATGAAAAATAAACTGTATTTAATGGTCCTGTAAACAAACTGTAAAATAAATCATGTATAACTGTATAAGAAGGGAGTCGGATTATGAACTATTTTAAGCGAATCAGTAGTCTAGTATTAGCAGGAATGATTGTTCTTTCTAGTACAGTCGCTGTAAAAGCAGAGTCAAACGACGAGAAACTTAACAACATGCAACAGCAATTGCAGCAAAACGATGCAGATATGCAGAAGAAAGAGCAAGAGAAGCAAGCTGTTAGTAAAGAAATTCAAGGTATCGAAAATGAACTACATAATTTAAATAATACAATTGCAAAAAATAAAGAGGATCAAGCTGCTATTCAACATAAAATCGATGAAACACATAAGCAGATTGAACAAAAAAAAGCAGATATTATCGTTTTAGAAGATAAAGTCCTTGCTCGTAAGGATATTATGAAAAAACGTATGGTTTCTGTTCAAAATAGCTCAAATACGAGTTTAGTAGTAGAAGTTGTTGTAGAATCAAAAAACTTTGCAGATTTCATACAACGTATGAACGCAGTTACTACTATTCTAGAAGCAGATAAAGAAATTTTACGTCTACAAGAACAAGATCTTCGTCAAATTGAAGAAGATAAAAAAGCAATTGACGAAAAAGAAGCATCTTTAGTAGTAGATAAGCAAAAATTAGCAAAAGCACAAGCGGATTTGCAAGATAACTTGAAAAAACGTCAAGATAACTTACAAACAGTTCAAGCTAAATATAATCAGATTGCAAGCCAACTTAATTTAGCAGCGGAAGAGAAAGCAAAAGTTGAAGCAAATATGAAAGCAGTACAAGAAACAATTGCTCGTGAACAAGAAGCAGCAAGAATTGCAGCAGAAGAGCGCGCAAAAGCTGAAGCAGCTGCAAAGGCTGAGCAAGAAGAGTTGGCAAAAGCGAAGGCAGCAGCAGCTAAGCAAAAAGAAGAACAGGCAGCTAAGCCGGCAGAGCCTGTAGCTAAAGATACAACACCAACTAAGCCGGATCCAAAACCAGCTCAAGGTGGAAAAGAATTTTATGTAACAGCAACTGCTTATACAGCTGATCCATCTGAAAATGGCTATAAACCGGGTGAAATTGTAAAGTCTAAGTTAGGACATAATTTGACTGCAAATCCAAACATGAAACTAATTGCTGTAGATCCAGCTGTGATTCCATTAGGTTCTACTGTATATGTGGAAAATTATGGTACGGCGATTGCTGGAGATACTGGTAGTGCGATTAAAGGTCATATAATTGATTTATTAATGCCAGATTCAGCTACAGCTAATAATTGGGGCAGAAGAAGTGTTAAAGTTACAATTTTAAACTAAAACGTAATCCAACTTTACAAAACGTAAAGTTGGATTTTTTTATAAAAATAATGTTAAGTTGAGTTTACATTTTGTTAAGGATATCATACAATAATAGTGAGAGGTGGTAAATTTGACCATTTTAAATAGAGTGAAGGAATTAAGAGCTCGTTTTAATTTTACACAAAGTGTATTAGCGGAAAAAGTCGGAGTGACGAGACAAACAATTGCAGCAATTGAAAAAGGGGATTACGTTCCTTCATTATTACTAGCATTGACGATTTGTGATGTATTCGAGTTAAAGATGGAAGATGTATTTGTTTTAAATAAGGAGGGGGAAGAGGATGAATAGAATTGGGGTTTCTTATATCGTAAACGTGCTTTATACTGCGCTAGCCTGCTGGACATTTGTTGAATTTTATAGTGTTATTACAGAGTTAGCAGATATAATTAAAAACGAGAAGTTCCCATTTGAAGTATGGTTTAATGGAGCACCATTCATTTTATTATTTATTGGAGCTATTATAGTTACAATTTTTTATAGAATTCAAAAGAAAAAATACAAGAATTTATCTTTTTGGATGTATCCATTATTATTTCCACTAGAAGATGAACGTGAAAAAGCGATTACGGATAAAGCCTGTCGAACAACTTTTGTTTCGTTATGGTATGTGTTACCTTGTGCAGTCGGGTTTTTAACTTTTTCGCCTATTATTAATGACTATCTTCCTGGGTACCCACTGTATATTATATTCTCTATTTTCTTTATTCAAATGACGGTCTTTCACGTATCCCTATACAGAAATAAGTTAGTTTAAAAGAAACCTTCTTGCATAAGCAAGAAGGTTTCTTTTCAGCTTACACTTGTACATACAGCAATATTATCTTATCATTTTATATAGAGTAAGATTTTGTAACGGAAAGGAATTGTATATGAATAAGCAAAGAATTTATAGTATAGTAGCAATCCTTCTATTTGTTGTAGGTGGTGTATTAATCGGAAAGCCATTTTATGATGGATATAATGCAGAGAAGAAGCAGACAGCGAATGTACAAGCTGTTCAAAAGATGGAATATGAAAAGCATGATACAGAATTTGTAGATGCTTCAAAAATTAATCAACCAGACTTGGCAGAAGTAGCGAGTGCATCGTTAGATAAAAAACAAGTAATCGGTCGTATTTCAATTCCGAGCATCTCATTAGAACTTCCTGTTTTAAAAGCGTCGACTGAAAAGAATTTATTATCAGGTGCGGCAACTGTAAGAGAAAATCAAGTAATGGGACAAGGGAATTATGCACTTGCAGGGCATAATATGTCAAAAAAAGGTGTTTTATTTAGTGATGTATCAACTTTAAAGAAGAACGATAAAATTTATTTGTATGACAATGCAAATGAGTATGAGTATACTGTTACCGGTGTATCTGAAGTGACTCCTGATAAATGGGAAGTTGTAGAGGATCATGGGAAAGATGAGATAACACTTATTACATGTGTATCTGTTAAGGATAATTCTAAGCGTTTTGTTATTACGGGTGATTTAGTAGGAACAAAGGCTAAGAAATAAAGAAAAAAGAAGGTTCACTCTTTAAAGAGTGAACCTTCTTTTTTTATCCAATGTTGAGAAATAAAAGAATATTTTAGTTGGTATTTAAATATTTTTCTATTTTTATATAATAAAGTAATGATTCTAGATTTTGGGAGGAACAAAAGTGAAACAGCAAGTAAAAAAACTTCTTTTAACAACAAGTGTAGCGTTATTGGTAGCGCCAATTTCTGCTTATGCACATCCAGGACGTACAGATGCTAATGGTGGACATACGTGTCGTACAAATTGTGAAAAATGGGGATTGCAGTACGGGGAATATCATTATCACAATAAACCAGCTTCTAATAGTGGTACAACGAGTCCTGCGCCTAGTCAAAATAATAATGGTGCTGTAGAAGCAGAGAAACAAGCAGAAGCACAGCGTAAGGCTGAGGCAGAGAAACAAAGAGCTGCAGAAGAACAACGTAAAGCAGAAGAAGAGAGACAACGTGCTGCAGAAGAACAGCGCAAAGTAGAGGAAGAGAGACAGCGTGCTGCAGAAGAACAACGCAAAGCAGAAGAACAACGCAAAGCAGAAGAAGCACGTAAGGCAGAGGAAGCGCAGCGTAAAGCTGAGGCTGAAAAGGGACAAGCTGAAGGTCAAAAAAGTGGAGAGACAGATTTTAAAGCAGGAAAGAATAATGCAGAAGGACATGTAGCTGGAAAGTCAGACGCATATAAACAAGCATTCACAACTGCGTATGCTGCGACGTGGTCTTTAGAAGAACAGAAAAAAGCACATTTTGAAAAAGGTAAAGAGCAAGGGTTAACACAAGAAGCAATGGACGATAGTCAAATTACTCCTGAGTTTAAGGTGAACTTTGCAGAAGGTTTCCAAGTAGGTAATAAAGAGAGAACCGAAAAGATTGAAAAAGAACAAGCGGAACTTGGTGAAAAGGCTGGTAAAGAATTAGCTGAAAAGAAACCTGGAAATACTGAAAAGGATACATATGTGAAAGTATATGAAACCGCGTATGAAAAGGGATATAAGGCTGCTAAAAAGGCAGCGGAAAAAGCTGGATATACATATGCATTTGAAAACTACGACTTAAAAGTTCCTGCTAAGTATGAAAAGAATGAAACATTAAAGAAATGGTTTACTGAAGGATTTAAATCAAATAAAAAGGCAGCGGAAATTCGAGAAGAAGGATATAAAAAAGGAGACAGCTGGCTTTCGTTCTTCTATAAGAGTTTCGTGCCAAGTGAATATAAAGAACATAAAGGCTTGTATGAACAAGCAATAGAAAAGGGAAAGAAAGCGTAAAAAAAGATGAGGAATTTTCCTCATCTTTTTTTAATCCATCCATTTCACTAATTTCTTAGAAATTGATAATAAAACACAACCTAAAACGATCGCCACAGCGCCAATAACTGTGAATACTTCAGCATATCCAAGTGAAGTTGTGAAGCTTGCAAGCTGTCCGCCTAAAATATTAGCAATACCTGAGCTTGCTAACCATACGCCCATTAATAAAGAGGCTAGTTTTACTGGAGCGAGAGCACTAACCATTGATAGCCCGACAGGTGATAAGAATAGCTCACCTAACGTATGGAAAAGATACGTAAAGACGATAAATAGTAAGTTTGCTTTTTCTGTAATGTTATGTTCGTCACTGCCTGTTTTTAATGTAGCGATAACAAGAACAATATAGCCGATACCGAGTAAGATCATACCAAGTCCCATTTTTGTTGGGATTTTCATGTCACCATTTTTTCTAGTTGCCAGTTTCGCCCATAATGCTGAAATAGCTGGTGCAAGTAAAATAATAAATAACGGATTGACCGATTGGAACCAAGATGTTGGAACTTCCCATCCGAACACAGAGCGGTCTACAAATTTGTTTGTATATAATGTTAACGAACTACCAGCTTGTTCAAATCCAGCCCAGAAGAAGACAACAAAGCATGTTAAAATGATGATAACTGTTGTACGTTGTTTTTCTTTTTTTGTTAACGGTGTATTTCCTATTGTTTGTTGTCCAGCATCCGTTTGCAAATCGCGAGTTGGTTTTTTACCGATATCACCAAGGAAGCGATTTGATAGTGTTGTAAATAAAATTTGTCCAATGATCATTCCGATTGAAGCGGCTAAGAAACCGTAACGGAATCCGAAATGAACAACGCCATCTACTGTTATTTTGAATAAATTTTCTGATAAAAACCCGCAAACGAGTGGAGCTAAAAATGAACCGACGTTAATACCCATATAGAAAATTGTAAATGCACTATCACGTTTTGGATCATTTTCTTCGTATAATTCTCCAACAAGTGTAGAGATATTCGGTTTGAAGAATCCATTACCGATAATAATAAGCGCTAATCCGAGGTATAGACCGACTTGGTTTTGCAAGGCAAATAGTGTAAGGTTACCGATTGCCATTGTTATACCACCAATTGTGATGGCTTTTCGTTTGCCTAGAAAACGGTCCGTTAAGTATCCACCGATCAATGGTGTGAAATAACAAGCACCAGTATAAAATCCGTAAATAGAGAGTGCCCAAGCGGGACTAAACCCAAGACCACCACTTACTAAAGCTGTTGTTAAATATAATGTTAATAATCCTCGTAATCCATAGTAACTAAATCTTTCCCACATTTCTGTAAAGAAGAGTAAGTATAAACCTGGAGGATGTTTCTTTTTTCTTTGTTGTTCTCTTTCTAGTTGTATCGCTGATTCCATAATAGTTTCCTCCTGACACAAGCAAAAAACAAAGTTAATAGTATTGTATGATTAATATTTTACCTTATTAACTATTATAAGTCAATAAAGGTTGATTTTTCAGAAGAAATTTGAAAAGGGAAATAGCTATAGAATGGGTGTTTCTTTTGTGATAGACTATGGACTATGTTTTCTTTGTAAGGAAGCGGATTACCGCATTTTTTTATTTGTGGAATTGATTTCATGTAAGGTGAAATTGAAGAAGGAGAAAGAAATGAAATTGTTACAGAAAAAAGAAATTTTGCTTATTAGTCTTATGTTATTCTCTATGTTCTTTGGGGCCGGAAATCTTATATTTCCACCTTTCCTTGGATATGAAGCAGGAGAACATGTATGGATTGCATTGTTAGGTTTTATTATATCAGCAACAGGGCTTTCTATATTAGGTGTTATCGCTATTGCGAAAGCAGGGAGTTTTCAAACGTTAGCGGGCAGGGTTCATTCTTCATTTGCAATTATTTTTCCGTGTATTGTGTACTTATTTATTGGACCAGGTCTTGGCATACCACGTGCAGGAAGTTTAGCTTTTGAAATGGGGCCAGGCCAGTTGTTCCCAGAAGCGGGTAGCATAGTTTTGTTATTGTACACGGCTATTTTTTTAGTATTGTTTACTGGTTAAGTTTATCACCGTCTAAATTAATGGGCTTGTTTGGAAAGGTGTTAACGCCTTTATTATTATGTATGATTGCTATTATATTTATAAAAAGTATGTTTACATCAGTAGGCGGTGTGAAAGAGCCTGCAGGAAATTATGGACAAGCTCCTATGTTCCAAGGATTTTTAGATGGATATTTAACGATGGATGCGTTAGCAGCTTTAATATTTGGGATTGTTATTGCAAATGCTCTGCGTGCAAAAGGTGTAGCGGATGATAAAGGTTTAGCGAAATATATGAGTATTGCTGGTATTGGAGCAGGACTATTACTAACTATTATTTATGTCATTCTTGGATATGTTGGTTCAATTAGTGGTTCATTGGGTACATTTGATAACGGTGCGAAAGTGTTAGCACAAGTTATGACTACATTATTTGGACAAGGTGGGTTAGTTTTATTAGGTCTTATTTTTACTGTTGCTTGTCTATGTGTTTCAATCGGACTTGTTACGTCTTGTAGTCAATTTTTCACAAGTGTATTTCCGAAAGTATCTTATAAAGTTTGGGCATTTATATTAAGTTTTGTTAGTATGGTTTTAGCTAATTTAGGATTAACGCAAATTTTAAAAGTATCGGTACCGATTCTTGGATTTATTTATCCAGTTGCACTAACGCTTATTATTTTAGGGTTATTCCATAAGTATATTGGAAAGTATGTATACGTATATTCGGTAACGATTGGACTCGTAGCGGTATTTAGTGCGATTGATATTTTAAACAAAAGTGTACTGATGAATAAATGGACACCACTACTAAAAATGCTTCCGTTTTATTCAGAAGGTGTAGGTTGGATTGTTCCGGCATTTGTAGGTGTCTGCCTCGGTGTAATTGTTAGTATTGCTATAAATAAGAATAAATAAGTAAGAGGTGTTTTCCTATTTGGGAAAACACCTTTCTTTTTTTGGAAAAATAGTATTGAAAATGAATAGACTAAGAGTATGATAAAGGTAATTGGTAATATATAGGTTTTACATGAATGATGAGGGGGGAGCATATGAAGGAGGATTTGAATAAGAAAATAGAAGCACTCGAAACGGCAATTGAAACGATGCAAGAGGCAATTTATGAATTGAAAGCGAAACAAAGAAAAATAGAAGTAGATAAAGTTCAACAAAATATTAATAAGGAAAAGAAAGAATATATTGAAGCGGTAAGTAATGAAAAGTTACAAGAAGATGTAGTTAAGACGAGGAAGTCCATGCAAGAGCCAGAGGTGAAACAAGTAGATATATCTGCATTTAAACCAGAACCATTTAATATTATAAAGTTTTGTCAAACGTGGTTACCACGCATATTTGTCGGTATTATGCTACTTGGCGTTATTTGGTTATTCAAAGCAGGGGTAGATGCCGGATTATTGACACCAGCGATACGGGTTGTGTTTGGTATAGTACTATCTGTCGGTTTGTATTACGTAGGAGATATACAAATTAAAAGAGAGCGGCAAGCGTTAGGGTTAGTATTAGCTGGAGGAAGTATTACGGGAATTGTTTTAACAACGTTTGCCGCACATTATTTATATGAGTTTATTCCTGCAAGTATTGCGTTTATCTGTAATATTGTATGGGTTATTTTAGGGATTTATTTAGCGAAAAGATATAGATCGGAATACCTCGCTATTTTCGTGGCGGTGGGAGCATTTTTTGTTCCTTTCTTGTTAAATAGTACGACTCCTAATACGTATATTTTCTTTAGTTATGAGACGATATTAACAATTAGCCTATTATGGTATGCATTGAGAAACCGTTATAAGTACTTGTATATGATTTCTTATGTTGTTGCGGCAATTGTCCTATTTGTCTTCTTTGTTGTTATGTCAATATTAGTAGAGAATGTGCAAGTACAGTTAACAGTTGTATACGGTGCAATTCATTTACTATTATTTTGGCATATGTTTTCGGAGAGAAGTTTTATACAAGAAGCACGATTGGCGATATTTAGTGCGAATGCAGTTTTCTTTATTTTAGCCATTTCTCAAATTTCTAAATTTACAACGTGGGGATTAGTTATAAGTGCATTCGTGCATGCTGTTATGTTTGTACTTGAATATAGGAAGAATAAACATTCTGTATTTTCAAATCTAATATTTGGCTTTGCAATGGGATCATTTAGTTTAGCGATTTTATACGAGTATAGTTTGGTGAATGCAGCGATCGTATTATTGTTACAAGGCTTCCTCGGTATGGTTACTGCTATTAAAGTAAAGCAAAATATTAAGTTGTATGTAGGTGCAACGATTTATGCGATTGGAATGGTACAGACGATTTTTAGCCCGTTTGATGAGTTCATTTCAGCAGGGTTTGTCGCTCATATTATTTTAATAGGAACGTTCTATTATTGCATGATACAAGCAAAAGAAGTGTTAGCGAGTTTAGGTAAATATGTTTATTCTATAGCGCTCTACTCGTTAATGGTTATTGTATTTATTACAATTACTAGGATCGGTGAAGTTCTTTCTACAGATGGAAGTATAATTAGCGTATCTGTATCATTATTATGGATGGTATATGCTTTATTTGCAGTTTGGTTTGGCCGTTATAGACAGATGAACGAAATATTATATGCTGGATTAGTCGTATTAGTAGTAACAGTAGGGAAGTTATTCCTTCTCGACTTACCAGAGGTGTCGATGATGATTAGGGCGGTGTTATTCTTAATCGTAGGTAGTATAGGTATCGTTATTTCAAGAATGTTTTTCTCAAAAGAAGAGAAGTGAGAAGAAGGCAATCCCTTTACGGATTGCCTTTTCTTTTACTTTACTTTTTACCAATCGTTACAGCCTCATTATATTTAGCTGTTGTGTTTTGTCTTAGGCGAAGTGTTGCTTGTCCAGTTGTATTTGGATCCAGTTGTACGTTCACAATTTTTTCAGCAGATCCTTGGCTATTTGTTATGAAAGAGAATGTACTGCTATATCCGAAAGAAGATGGCCAAGTACCATTTGTATTTTGAACTTTTGCTACTTGTGTTCCGCCAGTTGTGAAAATACCTAACGAATAATTATTGTACGTTGTATTTGGTAATAAGTTATTTACTTGAATCGTCATTTGGAACACTTCATTGTTTGGTAGAATGCTAGGGTGCGTAATTACGTAATCACTCGTTGTCATGGCGCCGTTATAGCCGTATGAACCAGATTTGAAAGTATTTGTATTGAACCACTGGTAACCTTGAGTTGGTGCGCTCCAAGGTTCTGGTTGTGGTTCTGTTGATAAACTTGGTTGTTCAAATGTTTGTAGAGCTGTAGGTGCATCAAGCTGTAAACCACTCACTTGATCTAAGCTTGTAAATGTTTCTTGTTTCGCTAACCAATTCACGATGTTTTCTAATAGAACGGCATCGTTTTCTTCTTTATAACCATCATAAGTTTTCTTTGTTTGACCTGAGTCTTCGCGAACATATTTTGGCGTAGCATCTTCAACAGGAGAAGAATCACCAATAAAGGCAGCTTTTCCAAGACCAACTTTCGAAATAGCAGCATAAGGCCCCTCGGCAACGCCACCACCGTTATAAACGCCGCTATCAACAGCGTTATTCCATTTTGATGGATTTTCTGGAAGATATACAAGGCCTTTCGCTAGTTTTGGATTTGTAATCGCAAGGGTAGAGCCGGCATGCATTGCTACAGATGAAACGCCAGTTGTAATTCCGAATGATTGCGCAGCTGAGACAATATTTTTAGCTGAAACATCACCAAGTGCATTGTAACGGAAGCGAATACCGAAATTATCGGATAGCCAATCAGAGCTTTCTACTCCTTGCATAGCTTGTGAAGTTGTTTCTTCATTAGACATTCCCTTTGCTGGATTATCCCATGCCCCGCGTCTATATCCATTGAACACTTCTGAGGAGTCCCAGCGGTTTTTATTACGATCTGCATTATAATGATCGGCAATGAAGAAAATACTGCCGCCATTTTTCACGTATTGTAACATTGCGTCTTGTTCAGATTTTTTGTAAGGAATATTTGCCTCAGGAACGATAAACACGTTGTAATTTTTTAAGTCGTCGTATGTAATAGGTGTTGATTTACGAAGTTCTTTTACATGATATCCGTTTTGGGCAATGCCGTTTCCGAAATCAGAAAAGCCGCCATCAATAACCCAGTCAGCTGTCCCTGCAGTTTGACCGTGCGTATTATCAAATAATACTTTCTTCCCATTGTTTTGATTTACAACCTTTGCAGCAATTTCAGGAGCTGGGTCTACAGAGCTTTCGGCATAAGTAGACGGTATGAACGAACTCCCCATACTAAGTGTAATTGCTGTTGCTAAAGAAAATGTAATCCATTTTTTATTCTTCATAGAAGAATCCCCCTAATAATAAATATATGTGCTTTAATAATGTAATTTATTTTTCTGAAAAAATAAAGACAGAAAACGTAAAAAATATTAAAAAATTGTAAAAATACCGTGAATTTTGTTGAGAAATATTTATATAGACAATAAAAAATCCCTTCCAATTAATAAGGAAGGGATAGCTTGTTTAACTAATCTTTGAATTAGGTGTTTCATCAATCTTATGAAATCCTTTCATGTAATACACGATAGCTAAGCCAATAAGCCAAATTGGGCCAACGATTAATGCAATTCGTGTATCTTCTGAATACGCCATTATACATAGTACAAGTGCAAGGAAGCCAAGTGAGAAGTAAGAGCTTACTGGATGTAAAGGCATTTTATACGTGAGTTTGTCTTTTTTCTCAGTTGATAATCCTTTACGGAATTTAATTTGAGCGACTAATATAATACCCCAAGTCCAAATTGCCCCGAAAGTTGAAATACTAGTTAACCATGTAAATACTTTTGCAGGCACAAGGTAGTTTAATATAACACCAACAAGTAAAACGATAGCCGTTGCTACAATTCCTTGACTCGGAATACCGTTTTTATTTAAACGACCGAATCTTTCAGGAGCTTTCTTTTGTTGTGCCAAAGTAAATAGCATACGCCCTGTACTAAATAAACCACCGTTACAAGAAGAAAGTGCAGCTGTTAATACAACAAAGTTAATAATACCTGCTGCTTTTGCAATGCCGATTTGTTGGAATGTTAATACGAATGGACTTCCTTTCTCACCAAGTTCGTTCCATGGATAAATTGCCATCATAACGAATAATGCCCCGACGTAAAAGATTAGGATTCTCCAAAATACGTTATCGATAGCTTTTGCGAGTGTTTTCTTCGGGTTTTGAGCTTCACCAGCTGTAACACCAATTAGTTCAACGCCTAAATAAGCGAATAATACCATTTGTAAGGAAAGCAATAATCCAGAGAAGCCATTTGGGAACCAGCCCCCATGTTCCCAAAGATTTGAAATACCAGTTGCAACGCCGCCATTTCCAAATCCGAATAGAATAATACCAAAGCCAATCACTATCATACAGATAATTGTGACAATTTTAATGAGAGCAAACCAAAACTCAAGTTCTCCAAATACTTTTACTGATAAGAAGTTGAAAGCGCTCATTAATAATAGAGCGAGTAGTGCCCAAGTCCAGCGCGGGATATCTGGGAACCAGTACTGCATGTAAATTCCAGCCGCCGTAATTTCAGCCATACAAGTAACAACCCATAAGAACCAGTAGTTCCAACCAGTAATATAGCCAGCAATTGGGCCGATATAATCATTAGCATATTTACTAAAAGAACCGGCAACCGGTTGTTCAATTGCCATTTCTCCGAGCGCTCGCATAATGAAAAAAATAACGAGTCCAGCGATCATATAACCTAGTAAGATGGAAGGACCAGCTAGTTTAATAGCAGAAGCAGATCCTAAAAATAGCCCAACGCCAATAGCCGAACCGAGTGACATTAAAGTAATATGTCGTTCTTTTAAACCTCGATTTAAAGTTCCAGATTTGTTTGTGTGCTGCATAAGAAGAATCCCCCTTGTAGAATGAGCTACCTAAATATTTAACTATTTCAAATTATAAAACATTTCTATCTGTTATGCTACAAAAATAATCAAAATGAACTGTACTACATCTGAACTTGTCAGACTTAAACTTAAAATTCTCACTATTAGAGAATATATTGACTCTTCTTTTTATTGATTGTTAAGATTAAGTATTATATTTTCTCACATACTAGTAAGAAAAGAATGTGTGATAATAATTCAGGTGTAGGAAGGGTACATAGCCATGTTTCAATTACAAAAATATAACACTTCTGTGAAGCAAGAGCTTTTAGCGGGCATCACAACTTTTTTTACATTTGCGTATATTCTTGTCATCAATCCGAAAATATTATCTG
Source organism: Bacillus sp. MYb56 (assembly GCF_002976445.1). NCBI lineage: Bacteria > Bacillati > Bacillota > Bacilli > Caryophanales > Bacillaceae > Bacillus > Bacillus sp. MYb56. The sequence continues at coordinate 27,155 of NZ_PCOH01000018.1, read as the reverse complement.
ATGCAGGTGTACCATTTGATCAAGCGTTTACGGCAACTATTATTGCGACAGTTATTGGGACGCTATGTATGGCGTTTTTAGCTAACTATCCAATTGTTATTGCTCCAGCTATGGGGATGAATGCATATTTTGCTTATTCTGTCGTTCAACAGGCAGAGGGGATTACGTATGTCATTGCGTTTTCGGCAGTATTTGTAACAGGTATCATTTTTCTTTTATTATCTTTCACTTCATTTAGGCAAAAGCTAATTATCGCAATTCCTGACAGTTTAAAACATGCAATTGCAGGTGGAATTGGACTATTTATTGCTTTTATTGGATTACGTCTATCTGGAATTATCGTGGATCATCCATCTAACTTAGTTACGATTGGTGATTTTCATTCTCCAGCCGTTATTTTAACTTTAATTGGTTTAATTTTAGCGGCAGTATTAATGGTATTACGTGTGAGTGGTGCATTATTTATTAGTATGATTGTGACAGGAATTATCGCCTTCTTTACGGGGCAACTGAAGTTTGAGGATAAAATTGTAGCGATGCCTCATTTACCAGAGGGTATTATCGTTTCAAATCCAATCAATGCTTTTTCAGATGTAATTCAGTATGGATTATATGGTGTTGTATTTTCATTTTTACTTGTACTTTTATTTGATACGACAGGTGCATTACTCGGTTTAATTAAACAAGCTGGTTTAATTACAGATAATACAGAGAAACGTTTTGGCAAAGCGTTTATTGCAGATGCGATTGGCGGAACGACAGGTTCTATCTTCGGAACAAGCCCAACAGCAGCAACGATTGAATCGTCAGCTGGTATTGCTGCAGGTGGTAAAACTGGATTAACAGGTATTGTAGTTGTTGGTCTAACGATTATAACGGCATTTTTCAGCCCTGTTATCGCGTCTTTATCAAGTGTAGCTGCTATTACAGCTCCTTCATTAATTATTGTAGGTAGTTTAATGGCACAAAGCATTCGTGATATTAATTGGAATGAATTTGAAGATGCATTACCAGCATTTTTAATTTTCGTTGGTATTCCGTTAACGTCTAGTATTGCAAATGGAATTGCAATTGGATTTTTAGTGTATCCAGTATTAAAAATTGTGAAGGGGAAAGGGATGGAAGTACATCCGTTACTATATTTATTTACAATTTTATTTGGATGTCATTTATTCTTATAGTATAGAGATAGGAAAGGGGGCTTCTTATGAGAGGCTCCTTTTTTGTGTATAATAAAGTGAAAAAAACAAATCAATTACGTAAAATATAAATTACTTAATGGAATATATATGTTACAATAAAGGCAGAGGAGGAACATGAATGGCTGTAAGTAAAATAAAAGTCGCACGTGTTCAGTTAGATTTAACACAACAACAATTAGCAGAAAAAGTAGGCGTCACAAGGCAAACAATTAGTTTAATTGAGAAGGGGAAATACAATCCATCTTTAGATTTATGTTTGAAAATTTGTTATGCAGTAGATAAAACATTGAATGATTTGTTTTGGGAGGAAAAGGAGTGATAGGGTGAAAATCGTGAAAGATGAACGTTTAATGATTGAGGGATTAAAACATATTAGATTGGCTTTCATCTTACAAAATGTCGTCATACTAGGCATTGTTTTTTACCGTTACGTCTTGCAAGGGGCAGGGTATGAAAGTGTTTCGGATTTATTAATGGTATTTATGGGCGGGATAATAGTTATTAACTTTTTAAACTTAAAAAATTCGGTGGAAGTGTATGAGCATACAGGTGGAGTATCGCGTAGTTATTTCATGAAACTATTATTAATTCCAGTAGGGATTGTTATTGGACTGTTAGCTATTTGTATCATTGTAACACCAGGTATTTCGATAAAGGAAATTAGTATAACAGGACTTATTATCTTTGTTTGCTTTTTAATTCCTAGTTTGTTTATATACATATATATGAAAAAAATAAAAAGTGAAAATGAAATATAAGAAAAGCTTTCTGCAATATGCAGAAAGCTTTTCTTATATTTCTTTATACATTACTTTATGTAGTCCTATTGGATCAATCTCGAAGATTTCACCATGCTCATGGAAACCTAATCGTTTGTAATAATCCGCTACGGTAATTCGCGCATTACACCATAGAATATTTGCTTCGCGTTCTTGGAGGACTTGTTCAGCTTTACGGATTAAGGAGCTGCCAGCATGCTGGTTTCGGAAATTAGGTAATGTTGCCATTTCTCGTAGACGATAGTGGGTACCAGCTTGTAAATCAGGATGTATTTCTTTAGAGAAAGAGGCGATACTAACAAGTTCATCATATAAAAATGCACCTAAATGAAAGGCGTCTGTTTCGTAATCTGAATCGTATTTACAATCTTCTAATGATTGATTGGGACGCAAAACCTTTTGACGTAATAAGTATGTTTCAGATGCATCAATATGTTTCACTGTAATCATAATATCATCCTTTCTTATAAGCCTTTTTCTATAAGTTGTAAGAAGAAATATGCGGGTGCAACGAGAAGTCCTAGTATGCTAGCTGTTCCGAGAAGGAGTGAAATTAAGAGACAAAAGTACTTAATTCCATTCGATTTTTTCCATCCATAACTACAAATTTCAATGCTAATACCGATGAGAATAATGGCGACGAGTACTTCTGCTAATAATAAGAGAGCTAAAGTTGAAATAGACATAATGTGATTCATCCCCATAATATGTGATAGTAACATTTTACCATATGAAATTGAAAAAATGCCCCTCATTTATGTGAGGGGCATTTTCTATTCTAATATGTTTTTCATTGTATCAATATGTTCTTTTGAACCCGTTACAAGTAAAGTATCGCCATGCTGTAACTTCGTATCACCATGTGGTATTAATGCTTTATTACCACGGTAAATTTGAATGACAAGTACATCACCTAGAAACGGAAGGCGACGAAGTGCTAAGCCGTTATATTTATTACTTCGTAGTTCAACCTCACGCACCGTTTCATTTGCTGTTGTAATCAAGCGAACGAGACTCGGTTTATCAATAAGTGCACGTAATAAAATACGTGTAGAGTTAATAGTCGAGAATACAGCGATATGTTCTTGAGTCGCTTTTTCTTGTAGAAGGGGATCTTCTACACTTGCGATGACGTGTTCAACACCTAATTCTTTTGCGTGTTCTGCTAATAATAAGTTTTGTTCATCATCACTTGTCGCAACAACAACACGGTCTGCTTCGAAAGCTTGTTGCTCCATTAAAGATTGAATAGTAATCTCATCTAATTTTACAATAGGGAAGTCATGAGATTTCGCTTCCTCATCATTTATTTTATTTTGACGTATCATATATAGTGTTACGTCATAATCTTCACGTTTTAAATCAAGTGATAACGGAAGGGTAATTCTGCTTGCACCAATAATAGATACTTTCGGTTTTGGTGTTTCCACTTTTGGAAACATCTTTTTAAATAATATAGGTGCAAAAATACAAGTAATAACTGCACTTAAAATAAGAGATGCTGATAAACTTGGGCTAATGATGCCTAGCTTTTCACCGATTTGTGCAGCCGCAATAACTAAAGAAAGTGTTGATGTTAACAAAATAGCACTTCCGAGTACGATATTGCGTGGGTACCATTTTCGTAAGACGAGTGATGGCAACAGTTTTGAAATAAAGAGTCCCACAATTAGAATTGGGATCATTAGCATACTAGAAGGCTCGTTAAAAATAGACCATACTTCTAGATTTACACCAACCATTACGAAGAAAATAGGAATGAAGAAGCCATATCCGATGGAATCAAGTTTTTCAACCATATCTTCATTTGGTGATAATAAAGATACGAGTACACCTGCTAAAAAGGCTCCCAAAATATTTTCTGCCCCAACAGATTCAGATAATCCAACTAATATTAAGATGAGTGCAAAAACAGCTCGTGTATCGATTTGTACACTACCGGCTTTTAAGCTTTCTAGGTATGGAATATTTTTAAACCGTCTTGCGACAAAGTAAATTACAATACCAGCACCGAATAGAAGAAGTAGAAGCCACATGCTTTGGCCACTTTCGGAATTTAATCCGACGAATATAGCGAGTAAAATCATTGTAACTAAGTCTGCAATAACAGCGACTAATAAAATGATTTGCCCGATTGCGGTTTTTCCTAAGTTATTTTCTTTCAATGTTGGTACGACAACACCTAAAGAAATAGTTGAAATAATTAAAGTCATGAACATTGCATTGTCTACGAATCCTAGCCATACGAATAGTAATGATAGGGCATAAGATAAAATGAAAATAAACAAGAAGATAATGCTTGCTGCTTGGAATGTGTTCGGTTCGTTTGTCGTATTCTTTTTCCCTTTTTGTTTAAAGATCGAAAAGTCAATTTCTAAACCACTTAAAAACATTAGGAAGATAAACCCTAGTGTTGATAAGACTTGAAGCCACATATCGGGCTCAATGATGTTAAATCCACTTTTACCTACAAAGATTCCTGCGATAATTTCTGCAACAACGACAGGAAGTGCTTTTAATTTAAAGCGCTGTAACAAAAGGGGAACGAAAAACGCGATTGCGACGACAACCATAAGTGATAGAACAGAAGAATGATGTTCCATTGCGTTCTCTCCCTTCAAATAAATATAGTAACTATTTAGCCATATAATAGGAAGAAAAGCAACGGATATGGTTTCGATTTCATAAAGAAAGAGTTTTCTTAACATTTGTCATAATAAGTATATTTTTCATGATTTTGTTGTTAATTCCGTAATGTGGATGTAATAGGGGGAGGGGATAAAGTGAAACTTTAATCAGTGGGGGTCTTACTGCTCGTTAATAGGGGATAAAAAAAGACTGCTGAGGAATCCCAGCAGTCTTTTCATGCAAATTACATTGAGAAGAAGATCCATACAGTAAGTCCAACTGTTGCAGTTGCAACGAAGAAACTGTATATCATTGTAAGAACTTGAATTCTTCCTTCTCCTTCTTTTAAGTGCATGAACATAATTAATTGTAATAACGCTTGCGCAACTGCCATTATGATGATAGTTGTTAATATCGTTGAAAGTGGCAGGTTTGTGTAAAGTGCCACGTATAACGCTAGAAACGTTAGTGCAAGCGATAAAATAAATCCGAAAACGTGTGACCATGGGAATCCGCTATGCCCATGCCCGTTTGCTTGGTTGTTATTTTGACCCATTTACGCCACCATCCCGTTCAAGTAAACTAGTGTGTAAATAAAGACCCAAACAAGATCAAGGAAATGCCAGTATAAGCTGATAATAAATACTTTACGAGCTGTAACTGGTGTTAAACCTCGTTTTAAAATTTGGATAATAACACAAGTTGCCCAGATGATACCACCTGTTACGTGGGCACCATGCGTTCCAAGAAGAACGAAGAATGCCGATAAGAAAGCACTTGTTTGAATCGTTGCACCTTCACCAACGTACAAAATGAATTCTTCAATTTCAAAGAATAGGAAGCCTGCACCTAAAAGTAAAGTCAGGATAAACCAAGCTAACATTCCTTTTTGATTGTGTTTACGCATTTCGTGAATTGCGATCCCACATGTAAAGCTACTTGTTAAAAGTAACAGTGTTTGAATTAAAAGTGTTTTAACTTCAAACAATTGCGCTGGTGTTGGGCCATCAGCCGTACGACCAGCAAGGACTAGATAAGAGGCGAAAAGTGTTGCGAACAGCATAATTTCAGCCCCAAGAAAAATCCAGAATCCTAGGATATTCAATCTGCTTTGCTCGGATTGATATTCCAAAGGTAAGCTTTTATCTAAAGCCGCCATGTCATTTCACCTCTCATGCTATATGTTCTGTTTCTTTAATTTCATCAACGCTTACGTAGTAGCCATCATCATAATCGAATGAACGATAGATTAAGCAACCTAAAATACCAATACCACCGATTGCTGCAATCCAGAACCAGCTAAATACTAATGCAAAACCTGCAAGACCGAAGAATAAAGACGCAATAATAGGCACACCAGAATTACTTGGCATGTGAATTGGTTTTAATTCATCTGCTGTTGGTGTAATTGTTTCTCCACGTTTTTTCATGAACCAGAAAGCATCAGCTTCTTTAATTTCAGGAAGTTTCGCGAAGTTGTAATGTTGTACAGGAGATTGAGTTGCCCATTCAAGTGTACGGCCGTCCCATGGATCTCCAGTTGTGTCACGCTCACCGTGACGTGCACTCCAAATTACGTTATAGCAAAGGATTAGGAAGCCAATAGCCATCATTACAGCACCAACAGATGCGATTTGGTTTAGCCAGCCCCATCCAAGACTTTCAGAGTAAGTGTACATACGACGAGTCATACCGTCTAAACCTAAGAAGTACATTGGGAAGAAACAGATGTTAAATCCGCTCATAAAGATCCAGAATGTCCATTTACCTAGGCGTTCATTTAACATATGACCTGTCATTTTTGGATACCAGTATGTGAATCCAGCAAGCATAGCGAATACTGTACCTGCGATTAATACGTAGTGGAAGTGAGCAATTAGGAAGTAGCTGTTATGGTATTGATAATCAGCTGCTGCCATTCCAAGCATAACCCCTGTAACTCCACCAACTACGAAGTTTGGAATAAATGCCAATGACCAAAGCATTGGAACTGTAAAACGAATACGTCCTTTATACAGTGTAAACAACCAGTTAAAGATCTTAACACCGGTTGGAATCGAAATCGCCATTGTCGAAATCGAGAAGAATGAGTTAACCGCTGGACCTGCACCCATAGTGAAGAAATGGTGAAGCCATACGACGAAACTTAGTAAAGAAATTGCAACCATCGAGTACACCATCGCACTGTAACCGAATAGACGTTTACGTGAGAATGTACTAATGATTTCAGAGAAAATACCGAATGCCGGTAAAATAACAATATATACTTCAGGGTGACCCCATACCCAGAATAGGTTGGCCCATAACATTGGCATACCGCCGCTCGCCATCGTAAAGAAGTGAGCATCGAATAGACGGTCAAATGTCATTAATGCAAGAGCAACTGTTAATACTGGGAAAGCGAAAATAATGATAATTGTTGTAATTAAGATTGACCAAGTAAACATTGGCATTCTCATTAATTTCATACCAGGTGTACGCATTTTTAAGATAGTAACAAGGAAGTTAATACCCGTCATCAGCGTACCGAGACCTGAAATCTGTAATGCAATTGCGTAGTAGTTATTTCCTACACCAGAAGTAAACTCTGTACCTGCCATTGGGAAGTAAGAAGTCCACCCAGCGTCTGGAGAACCACCGATTACGAAAGCGATGTTGAATAACATTGCTCCGACAAAGAATAACCAGAAACTTAAAGCATTTAAGAACGGATATGCAACGTCACGAGCACCAATTTGTAATGGTACTACAAGGTTCATTAATCCCATAACGAATGGCATTGCCATGAAAAGAATCATTACCGTACCATGTGTTGTAAAGATTCCGTTATAGTGTTCAGCGTTTAAATAAGTTGTTTCCGGGAATGTTAACTGGGCACGAATCATTAAACCATCCATACCACCACGGAATAACATTATAACGGCAGAGATAATATACATGGTCCCTATTTTTTTATGGTCAACAGTTGTCAACCACTCATCCCAAAGCCATCTCCATTTTTTGTACTTTGTTAGTACGAAAAGAATCGCTAATGTCACAAGAACGATAGAAGCGTCAGCTCCGTAAATAATCGGGTCACCTGTGACAAAAAATTCATCAAGCTTCACTGTGTTCACTCCAATCTGTTGGAATAATAGCTATTATTTTTTGTTTTTGTAGTAGTTGTAATCACAATATTCAAGTGATTTTGGATCTACATAACTTAAGTGGTGACTAGAGAACGTCATACGCCCCACTACACCAGGTTTAATAATTTCGTTATATTTCTTTTCTGATAATTTAGGGGCAGTTTCTTGTACTTCTTTTACCCACTTATCATATTTCTCTTTAGTTTTTGCTTCAACTTCGAATTCCATGTGAGTAAATCCTTCACCAGAGAAGTTCGAGCTACGACCTAGGTAAGAACCTGGTTTGTCAGCTTGTAAATATAAGTCCATGATCATGCCATCCATTGTATACTTCATACCACCAAGTTCTGGTACCCAGAAAGCATTCATTGGACCTACAGAAGTCAGTTTAAATTGAATTGGTACACCAGCTGGGATGTTTAAATAGTTAACGGTTTCAATTTTTTCCTCCGGGTAACTAAATAACCATTTCCAGTTTGCAGATGTAACATAAATTTCAACTGGTTTAATATGTTTGGACTCTTGCGGAACCTCTTCCGAAGCATAAGTTGCTTTAACTGTTGGAATCGATAATGCGATAACGATAATAACAGGAATAATTGTCCAAATGATTTCTAATAATGTGTTACCATGTTGATCAGGTGGCTCATAGTCCATATTCTCTGGTTTTTCACGATAACGAATCAAGATGACTGTAAACAAGATGAATACAATTGCGATAATTAATGACATAAGCAAGAATGACCAAACAATTAAATCATACTGTGCTTTTGCAACAGGTCCTTGCGGATTTAATACTGCGAGTTTTTTATCACAGCCACCGAGGAACAGAAGTAATGATAACGGAAGAAGCGAAGCCAACTTCCAAAATGCTTTCTTTAGTTGCACGATTGAAAATCTCCTTTCTCCTTGGATTGAAACTATGCCAATAAAACAATATAAACCTATTAATTTATAGATGGCAATAGTTTTTGTTATATTGTTAAAAAATAGACACAAATGCACGCTTTTTAAGGTGAATATCATTTGTAACTTGATAACATTGTAAACTATTTTCCAGATAAAAACGTGATTGTGGGAATTTTAAGATAAATAAAGTTATACCAACATACCCAATAAATAGAAAAAAATTATCTTATCATAAGAAAAAAATACTGAATTTTTAATATATTCAGTTTGTTACCTAAGTTATATTTCTTTTTTGCTCAAATGTGACAACTTTCCGAAACTTTAACTCGGTATAAAATGTAACAAATGATCATAAATGGAACCCAGCAATAAAGAGCAATTCTCTGATCTGGAATGAAAGCTAAACTAACAAATGTAAGGAAATTGAGTGAGAAAGCTACGATTGGAACTATTGGATAAAGTGGTGTGCGGTATTTTAATTCTGCTTGTTCTACTTGTTGATTCATATGTCCCTCCCCCCATATTTTTTTGTATGTTTTAACTAGATTTTATTCGGTGCTTTTAATCATTAGTGGGGGTGAAAAACATACTTGGTTTATTTTGTTGTGAACTGAGTATGTAAAGGAAAAACTAACTATGACTAAATACCTTAGAATGTTTATTAACCTAGTGAAGGAAACGTGATTCTTTCACTAGGTTAATAATTTTGTTTTTTAGTAAAAAATTCTGAAAAATTATAATTTTTTCTTTCTATTTCAAACAATCGGAATTTTAAAAAGGTATTTGTGAATAATAATTCACAGAATCTTTCTAGCAAACTAGTAAGAAGAAAGGTACAATGATAGGAGTTGTGCCTTTAAAATAATTGATATAATGGAGTTTGGTTTATGATGAAAAAGTTAAAATATATTTTTATTTTCGGTATTATATTTGCTGTCGTGTTCTTTTTCGAGAAAGATAAAATTATGAAAAAGGCACAAGAATTTCGGTTAGACCTTTTCTCTGAGATGAAAGAAAGTGCAATGATTACAGAGGTTCCGTTTATTAGACAGTTACCTGAATTACCTAGAGGTTGTGAAGTGACAAGTTTAACTATGCTACTACAACATAAAGGTGTACAAGTAGATAAGATGCAACTTGCTAGTGAAATTCATCGCGTTCCATTTAAACAAGATGGTTTGCATGGAAATCCGTATGAGGGATTCGTTGGAAATATTTACACGAAAGCTGAGCCGGGATACGGTGTATATAATCAACCGATTTTTAATTTAGCAGAAAAGTATGTTCCTGAAAAAGTAATTAATTTAACGGGTAGAGACGTGCAAGATCTATATAAAGTAATTAGTTCTGGTTCTCCAGTATGGGTAATTATTAATACAACGTTTAAACCATTAGCCGAAAGTAGTTTTGAAACATGGAATACGAGTTCAGGTAAAGTGAAAATTACATATTATGAGCATAGTGTTGTAGTAATTGGATATGATCAAAACTTTGTATACGTAAATGATCCTCTTGCAAACAATCCACGAAAAGCTGTTCCTCGTGCTGAATTTGAAAAGGCATGGGAGCAAATGGGGAAACAAGCAATTACTATTTTATAAAATGAAAAGTCATCTTGAGATGGCTTTTTCTTTTTGAATATTCATTATAGAAAATTCTGAAAATTCTTTCAGAAGTTAACGATTCACGCTATAATAACATTTAACTTGGTAAAGAAGGGGAGAAGAGAAATGGATGTCGCAAAGGAACTTGTTTTATCAAAGAATCAGTTGATTGAGTGGAGAAGGCATTTTCATAAGTATCCAGAGTTATCTTTTCAAGAGGAAAAAACATCTCAATTTGTATTCGACATACTTCGGAAAATCCCGTATTTAGAAGTCTCAAGGCCTACTAAATATAGTTTAATGGCAAGGTTAATTGGTAGGCAGCCTGGTAAAACTATCGCGGTTCGTGCTGATATGGATGCTCTTCCTATTCATGAAGAAAATAAGTTTGATTTTATTTCTATATATCCAGGTGTGATGCATGCGTGTGGTCACGATGGTCACATGGCAATATTGCTTGGTGTAGTACATAAGTTGGTAGAGGAAAGAGAGAAAGTTAAAGGAGAGATTCGCTTTTTATTTCAACATGCAGAAGAAAACTTTCCGGGCGGTGCAGAGGAAATGGTCGCAGCGGGAGTGATGACAGGTGTGGATTACATTATTGGTGCTCATCTTTGGGCGTCATTAGAGGTTGGAAAAGTAGGTGTAATTTATGGTCCTGCGATGGCGGCGCCGGACGTTTTTAAAATTACGATAGAGGGAAAAGGTGGGCATGCTGGAATTCCGCATGAAACAGTTGATAGTATCGCCATTGGTGCGCAAGTAGTTTCGCAAATTCAGCAAATTGTATCTCGCCTCACGAATCCGTTAGATTCTCTCGTAGTATCTGTTACGCAATTTCATTCTGGGACAACTCATAATGTTATCCCGGAACAAGCGGAGGTTGAAGGGACAGTGAGAAGTTTAAGGCATGAATTAAGAGAAGAAACAAAGAAGAAGCTTGAAAGGATTGTAAAACATATTACAGAATCCTACGGTGCTAAGTATACATTTTCTTATGAATATGGATATCGCCCAGTTGTGAACGATTATGAAGTTACAGAGCTTATTGAACATACAGCATTACAGCTGTATGGAAGAGAAAGAGTTGTTCGTTTACAGCCAACGATGGCAGGGGAAGATTTTTCAGCATTTTTACAAAAGGCACCAGGGACGTTCTTTTTTATAGGGGCAGGAAATGAAGAGAAGGGAATTATATATCCGCATCATCACCCTCGTTTTACAATTGACGAAGACGCATTACCAATTGGAGTGGAAGTCTTTGTATCATCCATTATGAATTTTATAAGTAAAGGAGAATGAGATGAAAAAAATACACGTGCTAGCACTTATTCCAGTTCTTTGTTTAGTAGTTGGACCAGTATTTGCAAATTCGGTCACTCCTTACGTATGGGGGATGCCATTTTTATTATTTTGGGTACTATTATCAGTGCTCATTACGTCTCTTTGTATGGGTCTTGTGTACGTATTCGATCCTGCTAATAAGGGGGACGTAAAATGACTGCATTATTTATCATTATTATATTTTTGTTTCTCGCACTATTTTTAGGAATTCGGGCACAACATGGAAAAGATATGAATTTAGAACAATGGTCAGTTGGAGGAAGAGGATTTGGAACTATTTTCGTTTTTCTCCTTATGGCAGGGGAAATTTATACGACGTTCACATTTTTAGGAGGAAGTGGCTGGGCTTATAGTAAAGGAGCTCCTACATTTTATATTTTAGGGTATGGTGCATTAGCTTATATTTTATCGTATTTCTTATTGCCTCCAATTTGGAAGTATGCAAAAGAACATAACCTCATTTCACAATCAGATTTCTTTGCGAAGAAATACAGGAGTAAGACGCTTGGGGTAATTGTTTCAATTATTGGTGTTATTTCGATTATCCCGTATCTTGTTTTGCAATTAAAGGGATTAGGAATTATCGTTTCGGAAGCTTCCTATGGAAGAGTGACACCTGTTATTGCGGTATGGATTGGTGCTATTGTTATAACTATTTATGTAATGGTTTCAGGTATACATGGATCGGCGTGGACAGCTGCTTTGAAGGACATTATGATACTATTTATCGTTATGTTTTTAGGTATATATTTACCGTATCACTATTACGGAGGATTTCAACCGATGTTTGAAGCTGTAGAAGCTGCAAAACCAGGTTTTTTATCTTTACCTGAAAAGGGAATGAGTATTTCTTGGTTTGTTTCTACTATTATATTAACGGCTCTTGGTTTTTATATGTGGCCTCATACATTTGCCTCAGCTTTCTCAGCGAAAAGTGAAAAAGTATTTAGGAAAAATGCAGCAATTATGCCTCTCTATTCTTTAGTTTTGCTTTTTGTGTTCTTTGCAGGTTTTGCTGCTATTTTACAAGTTCCAGGGTTAAAGGGAGCGGATGTAGACCTTTCATTATTCCGTCTTGCTCTTCAAACTTTTGATCCTTGGTTTATTGGGATTATTGGTAGTGCGGGGGTATTAACAGCACTAGTTCCCGGTTCCATGCTTGTTATGGCCGCTTCTACATTATTAGCAAAAAATATTTATGGAACGATGGTACCATCCGCCTCTGATAAACAAGTTGCAAAAGCAGCTAAGCTATTTGTACCTGTCGTGACGCTTATTGCCGTATTATTTACCTTTAAAGGTGGAGAGACGATAGGTGCTCTTCTTTTAATGGGATACAGTATAGTTACGCAACTTTTCCCTGCACTTGTATGTAGTTTGTTTCCACGGCAGATTATTACGAAGCAAGGAGCGATTGCAGGAATGGGGATTGGGTTGTTAATTGTTGCATATATTACCTTATCTGGTTCAACTATAGCTACGATGTTTCCGAGTTTTCCGCAATATATAAAGGATTTAAATGTAGGTATAGTCGCATTGTTAATGAATATGATTGTGATGTATATCGTTAGTGGATTCACGAAAAGTGTATCTATAAAGCAAGACAATATAATGGTAGAAAAGTAATTCGCGTGTTAGAGCTATCTTTGAAAAGAGATAGCTCTTTTTTGTATATATTTTCTTCTATTAGCGGAATCTAACTAAAAACTTGTTGAAAAGGAAGTTAGGTGGGGAAATTGTTAGAGCTAAAAGGTAACTTGTTTGAAGTTATGAAGGAAATTAGAGATGAGTTAGGTTCACCTAATGATTTAACAATTAGAGAAGTTGCTCTTGCTGGTAGTTTTACACGTTGTGCGGTTGTTTTCTTATGTGGATTGACAGATAAGGATAATGTTTATAAATATGTAGTTCGTACACTTCAATATGAAGAAATACCAAATGAAGCAGCTGTGGTTCAGATATTATTGGATCGTTTTATTTCTATTGCAGAAGTCGGTATGAAGACGACTTTTCCAGATATTATAAATGCGGTTTTAGCAGGAGATACAGTCATATTAATTGATAATATTCAAACGGCTATTGTTGTTAACAGTAGGGCTTGGGAGAAAAGAAGTCTAGAACCGCCAGTGACAGAAGATTTAATTCGTGGACCGAGGGTTGGGTTAAATGAAGATATTAATGTGAATAAAATGTTAATTCGCCGTGGTTTACGTGATCCGAAGTTACGGTTTCAATCTTATATTATGGGGAAGCGATCGCAGAAAGAAGTAACCCTAGTATATATAGAGGATATTATTAACCCTTACATCGTAAACGAGCTAGATCGGCGTCTTCAATCAATAGTGACAGATGTCATTTTTGAGACAGGAACGATTGAACAATTAATTCAAGATAATAATTTATCGCCGTTTCCGCAGTTTTTAAATACAGAAAGACCAGATAATATAGTGGCTGCATTGGCGAAAGGGAAAGCGGCCATTTTAGTAGATGGGTCACCATTTGCTCTTATAGCTCCACTAGTGTTTGTTGATATTTTTCAATCTGTAGAAGATCATTATGAGCGTTGGGTAATTGGAACGTTATTAAGAATATTACGTATGGGATCAGGTATCGCTGCTGTTTTATTACCTGCCATGTACGTAGCGCTTGTGTCGTATCATCAAGGGCTTATTCCATCTAAACTAGCTTATTCCATTGCGGGAGCGAGAGAAGGGGTGCCGTTTCCTGCTTATATAGAAACGTTAATGATGGCATTAACGATGGAATTAATACGAGAAGCCGGGATTAGGCTTCCGAAACCGATGGGACAAACAATTGGCATCGTAGGCGGTCTTGTAATTGGAGAAGCGGCAGTAAATGCGGGGATTGTAAATCCGTTTTTAGTAATTATTATTGCGGTTACCGCAATTGCTACATTTTCACTTCCTGTATATAGCATTACGATTACATTTCGAATTTTACTTTTCGTCTTCGTGTTAGCTGCAACTGCTTTTGGGTTATACGGAATCATTTTAGCTCTTATTGCACTGGCGATCCATATTACAAATTTAAAGAGTGTTGGGGTACCGTATACAACACCTATTGCTCCTGCTTTTTATAAAGATTGGGAAGAAGAATTGGTTCGCCTACCAAAATCAATGTTAAAAGAGAGACCAGAATATTTACAAACGAAAGACTCTACACTACGTCCAAAGGAGCGAGAGTAATTGAAACCATTTGAATATGGGGATGAAGAAATTGGATCTCGGGAACTTGGTTTTGCGGTATCGTCAACAATTATCGGTATAGGTGCATTATCTATGCCTCGAGATATTGCTGACCAAACTTTATTTTCGGATGGTTGGATTATTTTGCTTTTGGGTGGATTGATATGTGCAATTTTAGGTTGGTTTGTAACGAGGATAGCTATTTTATTCCCAAAACAAAACTTTGTTCAATATACAAGTGCACATTTGACGAAGCCTGTTGCATACACAATTAGTAGCATTTTAGTATTAACATTTGCTGCTTTGACCGCATATGAATCGCGAATGATTGCAATTATTTCACAAACATATTTATTTAGTGATACACCAATACAGCTACTCTCTTTCTTCTTCTTATTAGTTGTTATTTATGGAGTAGCAGGATCGAGAGCGGCTTTAGTAAGGTTAAATGTTCTATTCTTACCTATCGTGTTCATTGCGATAGTGTTGCTTTCTTTATTGAATGTGAATTTAATGGAAATAAACAATTTACTACCAGCTTTTCAAACGAACGCAAGTCAATATGCTGTAGGAGTTAAAAATTCTATTTTCACATTTATCGGATTTGAGGTAGCTCTGTTTTATGCTGTGATGTTGAACGATAAGACAGCGAAAAAAGCGCCAATGGCAGTTGCAAAAGCAGTGATGGTAAATGTGCTGTCATACATTTTAATTTATGTAACTTGTATTAGCGTTTTTTCGTATATGACAACCCGTGGATTGACGTATCCAACAATTGAATTGGGTAAAGAAATTGAAATTGGTGGAGGTTTTTTAGAAAGATTTGATGCCATTTTTTTTACTACTTGGATTATTACTATTTATAACACTACAGCAATGTATTATGACGTCGCATCTTTATTATTTTGTGCTATGTTTCCGAAAGTGAAGAAACACGTATTTATTTTTGTGAGTGCTCCTATTATTTTTATGGTGAATATGATACCTGGCAATTCGAATGATTTATCAAGTTATGGGACTTATTTAGCTTGGATAGATATGGGGTTTGTTGTGTCAGCACCTTTGCTAGTTTTTATTGTATATAAAATAAAAAGAAGGAATGGTGGAAATGAAACACCTTCTTAAAATTATAATAATTATGTTTTTAGCTGGATCTATTAGTGGGTGCTCTGAGCTGGAGGAGATAGAAGAAAGGGGATTTGTAGTAGGGGCGGCTTACGATATCGTGAAGGAAAAACAATCGAATCCAATTATGAAAGGGACGTATCAGATGGTGCTCCCAAGTAAATTGTCGCAACAAGGTGGACAAGGGGATGGAGATAGCGAAAATTATATTAATGTTAGTGCGAAAGCAGATAGTGTCTTTGAGCAAATACGAATTATCGCTAAAAAAATTAGTCGCTCATTATTCTTTCCGCATATACAAGTGATAATTTTTTCTAAAGATTTACTAGCGAATCCATATGTTTTACAAAATACGTTAGATGTATATATTCGCGATCATGAAATGAGAAGAAATATTCGTTTGTTCGTTTCTAAGAAAAATGCAGAAGCTATTTTAAAGCAGAGTGCCAAGCCTGAAAATTTGCCAGCGCAGTATATTGATATGTTAGCTGAGCATCCTCCGAAAAATGCTCAAATGATTGAAGCTGCAAGAATTGGTGAGGTACAGCAAAAAATGATTGCTAACCAAAGTTTCGTATTACCTATTCTCGAACTAACAAAGCAGGGGGTACAAATGAACGGGGCAGCGTTGTTTCGTGGAAAAGATAATAAGTGTGTAGGCAGTTTGAATGGAGAAGAAACATTAGGGATGAATTATGTAATAGGTAAAAAAATTGGAGGGTTCTATACTATCCGTAAACAAGGTCAGCTTGTTACATACGAAATTCATAAGATGCACCGAAAGATTAAAGTATCTACGGAAAATGCTACAAAACCGAAGTTTGATATCCATTTATCTTTGGAAGGGACCTTAGCAGAGTTGCATTTTAGTGATCATAAACAAATTATGAATGAAAAGCGATTAAAGAAAACCATTGCGGAGGAAATGGAGAAGCGTATCCAAAAATCGATTAAGCTTGTTCAAAAAAAATATAAGGTAGATGTATTAGCGTTAGGAGAAGTATATAAGCGGCATAATTATAAAGAATGGAAGAAGATAGATAAGAATTGGGATCAAGGTGAAAAATACTTTAGTAATGCTGAAATTACTGTTCATGTTCATCCAACGATTGCACATTCAGGTTCAGCTTTACCGAAGAGAGTGAAATAAGGTGATGTAAGTTGTTTACTGGATTGGGAATTAGTTGCACGATATTAATGGCGGTTCTTCCGGGAGCCATATACTTCATTCATAAAAAAATTACAACGTATGGAGCGCAGCCGTGGAAAGAAAAAAAGAAACCTGAATAATTTCAGGTTTCTTTTGCGCAAAGCATATGTGAAGGGGGATACCTTCTATGTATGCTTTGTTTTTTATACAAGTCCTAACCAATGTACCAATTGTGTAGAGAGGAATGTAACAACAATGGCAATAACAGTAGGGATTGCGAACGATAAGAATGTCCATTTTGCACTTTTTGTTTCTTTATATATGTTAACTAGTGTTGTTCCACATGGGAAATGAAGAAGAGAGAACAACATTGTGTTTAACGCGGTTAACCAAGTCCAACCGTGTTCTAAGAATAGATTTTTAATTTGATTAAAATCATCTATTTCAGTTAAAGCACCAGTTGATAAGTAAGACATTAATAAAATCGGAATAACAATTTCATTAGCTGGTAGTCCAAGAATAAACGCTGCTAGAATAAATCCGTCAAGTCCTAACATTTTAGCAAATGGATCTAGGAAGTTTACAAAATACATAAGTAAGCTTGTGTCACCGATGAAAATATTAGCAAGTAACCAAGTTAATGCAGCTGCAGGGGCAGCTACAACTACAGCTCGTTTTAAAACATATATTGATTTATCGAGTGTTGCGCGTACAATTGTATTCCAAACTTTTGGCTTACGGTACGGTGGTAACTCAAGTGTGTAGTGAGTCGGAACACCTTTTAAAGCTGTTTTTGATAGTACCCAAGAAACGGTTAATGTCATAATGACACCAATTACAACCATTCCAACTACAACGCCAGCAGTAACAAGTGTTTGCATACTACCTGTATAACCAGCAGCCATAAATAATGAAGCCATTAAAATTAACATAGGCCAGCGACCGTTACAAGGAACGAAGTTGTTTGTTAAGATTGCAAGCATACGTTCACGTGGTGATTCAATAATACGTGTTGACATGATGGCAGCTGCATTACAACCGAATCCCATTGCCATTGTTAAAGATTGCTTGCCATGTGCACCAGATCGTTTGAATAAGCGGTCCATGTTAAATGCGACACGTGGTAAATATCCGTAGTTTTCTAATAGCGCGAACATAGGGAAAAAGATTGCCATAGGTGGTAACATAACGCTAATAACAGCACCGATACCGCGGAATAAACCAAGTATTAAAATGCCATGTAGCCATTCTGGTGCATGCATTGCTTGGAACCAAGATGTTAAATATCCTTCTACCCAGCCAAAGAACTTAGCGATCATATCAGAAGGTACGTTAGCGCCTGCAATTGTAAGATAAAAAATAATAGATAAAATACCGAGCATAATTGGGAATCCCCAGATTGGAGATGTGAAAATTTTATCTAGTTTTTCAGAACGATACAATTTATCGGTATTTGTATATTGAACAGCTTCTTTACATATACTTGCGGAGGTTCGATAAATATCTCCGACAATATCATCTCGTATATCTTCTTTTGAAAGTGTTTGTGCATGTTGAACAATATAGTCCAGTGGAAGAGCTTTACTGGCTGAGTGAGATTCCATTGATTATAACCTCCCTTACAAGTGGTTCGTTATGGTGTTTTTGAAGTGTAGTTAAGAAATTCTTATCTCCATCTAATATACGTAATGCAATCCAACGTGCTGGATACGTATCACCGAATACTTTATAAATTTGTGGTTCTAATTCCTGAATCATATTTTCGATTTTATCGTTATAAGTAATTTTAATTGGTGTTGGAATTAGTTTTTTATTTGCTACTTTAGCGATGACATTTAGCAAATGACCAATGCCTACTCGGTTGCGAGCAGAAATCTTCACTACAGGTACACCGAGTGATTTTGCTAATTTCTTTTCGTCAATAATGATTCCTTTTTTCTCCGCTTCATCAATTAAGTTAATACAAATGACCACATCGTTTGTCATTTCCATCACTTGGAGTGCTAAATTTAAATTTCTCTCCATTGCAGTTGCATCTATAACAACTACAGTTACTTCTGGTTTTTCAAATATAATATAATCTCGTGCTACTTCTTCATCTGCCGAATTTGAATACAGTGAGTAAGTTCCAGGTAAATCTATTATTGTATATATATTTCCGCCATGCTTATATTCCCCTTCAGCCTTTAAAACAGTTTTCCCCGTCCAGTTTCCAGTATGTTGTTTTAAGCCTGTTAAAGTATTAAATAATGTACTTTTCCCGGTATTCGGGTTACCAGCTAACGCAATGCGATGGTTACTCATCTGAAATCATCTCCTATTAATACCCCGAAAATAAGGGAGCTTTCTTCACTACGCAGTGCAATAGTTGTGTTGCTTACTTGATAAGCGACTGGGTCTCCAAGTGGGCTGCGTTGTAATACTTTAATTGTCGCTCCAGGAAAAAAGCCTAAATCTAATAAACGTCGTTTCATAGTTCCTTCTAATTGTATCTTCTCAATTTGTACAAATTCCCCTGTTCTGAATTCGGAAAGGGGTTTAGTATTAGCCGATACCATAAAAGTTACCTCATCTCTATATTTTTAGTTTTAGTTCAAAAAGTTTCCTTAGGTAAACTTTTTGATACTAATATAGTAGACTACATTTAATGATGCTGTCAATTAGTACTTTAAAAATATTCAAATATTTTTAGAATTGTTCCAATTTATTTAGTTGTACCGAAAAATATTACTGGAATTCTTCTTAAAGTAAGAGTGTAAAAGCTTAAAAATATAGGGGAATTGTAAATGTAGTTTTAACCTAAAGGGAAAAATACAGAAAATCATTTACATTGAATTTACATTGTTAAGATTAAATTTACAATACTACGTGTTTAGTGTGGGTTTTGTTGGCTTTTTCAACTGTAAATGTTGGAATGTCTAGCTTTTAGGGGATGTTATCTCTATTTACTTAAACTTAAAAATTGCTTAACACTCACATAATATTGTTGTCCTACAATGAATTTGTGTTCGAAAGAAGATGAATTCGAAAAGTGATAATCCAAATGGGGGTACAAGACATGGTTATGAAAAAGGGTATTAAATTTTCTTTAGCGGCTTTAGTTGTTGCAGGTGCATTAGTTGGATGTGGAAAAGCAGAAAGTACGGATAATAAGGAAGCTGCTAAAGGTAGCGATGCAAAACAAGAATTATCAGGTACGATTGCAGCGGCTGGCTCTACAGCTCTTCAACCTCTTGCGGAGGAAGCTGGAAAGAAATTCATGGAGAAAAATTCAAAAGTTTCTATTCAAGTTCAAGGTGGCGGTAGTGGAACTGGGATTAACCAAGTAGCATCTGGTGCAGTACAAATTGGTAATTCGGATGTTCCGGCTTCAGATAAAATAAAAGATGCTGAAAAAGCAAAAGAATTAGTAGATAACAAGGTAGCGGGTATTGCATTCGCGCTTGTCGTAAATAAAGATGTAAAAGTTGATAACTTAACAGCAAAACAAGTGCAAGATATCTTCACTGGAAAAGTGACGAACTGGAAAGAGTTAGGCGGAAAAGATGAAAAAATCAATGTAATTAATCGTCCAGCTTCATCTGGTACACGTGCTACATTTGAAAAAACAGTTATGAAAGAAGCTAAAATTAATGATGGAACTGGTACAACACAAGATTCTAACGGTGCAGTAGAGCAAGCGATTAACTCTACTCCAGGTTCAATCAGCTATTTAGCAATGTCTTACATGGTTGGCGATAAAAAAGGTGCATTGCAAACTGTGAAAATTGATGGTGCTGAACCGAAAATTGAAAACATCTCTGCTGGTAAATATCCATTCTGGTCTTACGAGTACATGGTAACTAAAGGTGAGGCAAAAGAAGCGACAAAAGCTTACATTGATTATGTAAAAGGTAAAGATTTCGAAAAACAAGTAGAAGATATGGGTTACATCCCAATGTCTAAATTAGATAAGTAATAAAATTTTATGGGGCTGGCTGCAAGGCCAGTCCTGTTCAATGCAATCTATGAAGTGGGGTCTGTCCTGTGATGAAGGGGAAAAAACAAATTAATTACGTAAAGAGTGAATATATAGGTAGATCACTTGTTACGTTTTGCGGTATCTTTATTGTTTTTATTACATTAGCTATTATTGCGTTTATTTGCGGCAAAGGAATTCAATCTTTCACGCAAAGTGGTATCTCATTTTCTGAGGTGTTAACTTCAACAAAATGGAATCCAAATGCTGATCAAGGTACGTATGGTGCTGTCATCTTTATTGTCGGTTCGACGCTTGTGTCGTTAGGTGCTGTTGTCATTAGTGCACCAATTGCTATAGCTCTTGCTATATTCATGAATTTAATTTCGCCGAAGTTTGGGAATAAAGTATTAAAGCCTGTTTTAGAATTATTAGTTGGTATTCCATCAGTTGTATACGGATTATTAGGGGTTACGATCTTGGTTCCTCTATTACGGGATTCGTTCGGTGGAGTGGGATTTAGTTTAATTGCGGGTATTATTGTCCTGAGTATTATGATTTTACCTACTATTGCTAGTATTGCCTCTGATGCAATACGCTCTGTTCCGTTTGATTACTTGGAAGCTTCTTACGGTCTAGGATCGACGAAATGGCAAGCGATTAGCCGAGTTATTGTTCCTGCTGCAAAACAAGGAATTTTAACAGGTATAGTTTTAGGGTTAGCGCGTGCTTTTGGTGAAGCGTTAGCGGTTCAAATGGTAATCGGGAACACGATTAAATTACCGGAAGGAATATATAGTCCAACAGCAACGTTAACAGGTATTCTGACAATGGATATGACGAATACATTGAACGGAACAGCTTGGAACAATGCGCTATGGACGTTAGCAATGATTTTACTTGTTATTTCATTCCTGTTTATTTTAGTAATTCGAGCGATTGGTCAAAGAGGTGAGCGATAATAATGAATGCAAGAACGGTAAATAAAGTTTGGACAGGTATCTTTTATGGGGTTGCAGCTTTAGTTGTAGCTTTGCTGGCTTTTTTAATGTACGAAATTCTGCAAAAGGGATGGGGATTTTGGGATCCTAGTTTCTTATTCGGAGAACCAAGCAATACAAGAGCTGGTGGGGGAATTGGTCCACAGTTATTCAATTCTTTCTACATGCTTGTTATAACACTTATTATATCTATTCCTCTTGGACTAGGGGCTGGAATATATTTAGCGGAGTATGCAAAACAAGGTCGTTTTTTAAGTTTTGTTCGTTTATGTATTGAAACAATGGCGTCTTTACCTTCTATTGTTGTTGGACTATTTGGCTTATTAGTATTTGTTACCATGACAGGCTGGGGATATACAGTAATGGGTGGAGCTCTTGCTTTAACTATTTTGAATTTACCTGGTTTAACACGTGTTTGTGAAAATGCGATTTCTGAAGTTCCTCATAATGTAAAAGAGGCGAGTCTTGGACTAGGTGCAACGAAATGGCAAACAATTGCCCGCATCATTATCCCGTCTTCGTTACCACAAATCATTACAGGTATTATTTTAGCGGCAGGCCGTATATTCGGTGAAGCTGCGGCGTTAATTTATACAGCGGGTTTAACATCACCTATTTTAAATTCAGCAGCGGACTTCTCGAGCCCCTCGCATCCTTTAAATCCATTTAGACCAGCTGAAACGTTAGCTGTTCACATTTGGAAATTAAACTCTGAAGGGATTATCCCAGATGCGAAGTTAATTGCAACAAAATCTGCAGCTGTATTAATTATTATGGTATTACTCTTTAATATCATTTCTCGTTTCGTAGCATCTGTATTACACAAGCGTTTTACAGGAGCGAAAAAAAGTCGTAAAACGACGAAGAAGGTAAAAGCGGCATAAATGTCCGTAAAAGAACTCTCTGTTTATAAACAGGGAGTTTTTTTACGGACATTTATTAAAATCATTAACGGTAAGAGGGAGTGAATCGACAGTTGTTGGGGGAGTCTCCTATGATATTGAGTGGAAACTGATAGGTTTTTTATTGGAACAAGAACATAGTGTTATATTAGATAGCCCATGTCTCTATGAGGGGATGCTTGAAAAGGAATAGGTTTATGTCGGAAGTATGGGGCTACATATAAATATATTGAATGTTATCTTAATAATATAGAAGAAATTAATCGTAGGTTACAAACACGTGAACATAAGATAAGTCAGTAGAATCAGGAGTAGCGTTTGAAAAAAGTGGCTAGATGGCAGTAAAAGGCTTTTAAATGATGAATATCTTCTTGTAGATTCTGGTAAGCCACTAGAGCGATATACGAAAAAAGTGCTGGATTATATCGATAGGTAGGGAATTCTAAAAGGCGTTATCTTCAATTATGAAGATAACGCCTTTTAGTTTAAATATCAGGTGTTTCTGTAGACGTACTTATTTTTCTGCGGGAGCGTCTTTTTCTCCCAATTTTATCTAATAGTTCATACATAACAGGAACAACTACTAATGTAAGAACGGTTGAAACGGCTAAGCCACCAATTACAACGACGGCCAGACTTTTGGATACCATACTTCCAGCTTGAGATTGACCGAATAGGAGTGGTAGCATAGCGACGATTGTTGTTATAGCTGTCATAATAATTGGGCGTAATCTAGTAGATCCTGCTTCTAGTAAGGCTTCTCTTGTTTCCATACCGTTTTCCCGATTTTGTTGCACTCTTTCTATTAATACAATAGCATTTGTAACGACAATCCCGATTAACATTAATGCGCCAATCAAGGAATTTACATCAACAGGTGTTCTGGAAATGATTAATCCTAAAATACCTCCGACAGCAGCTAATGGCAAGGAGAACAAAATTGCAAAAGGAGCGCGCGCCTGCCCGAATGTGATAACCATAATTAAATATACAATCCCGATTGCAATCCCCATAATTTTAAATAAATCAGTGAAGTTCTCTTGCATAGATTCAGTAGCACCTGCGATATTTACTTTTGCCCCGTTAGGTAAATCTAAGTCGGCTATCGCTTTGTTTACTTCTGCGCTTACTTTACTTAAATCTTCACTTGAAGCTTCTGCAGTAATTTGAATCGTTTCTTTCCCATCTTTATGGAAGATTTCCGTTTGAAGTTGTTTTTCTGAAATAGTTGCAATGTCTTTTAAAGGAATTGGTCCGTTAATAGGTGATAGTATGTTTGTGTTTAAAATATCTTCTTGTTTGTTAACGGATGCCTTTTTATGTTCTATCATAATAGTTGTTTTTTCATTATTGATTGAGATTTCCCCAATAGGAGATTTCTTCATAAGGAATGATACTTGTTGTGCTGCTAATTCTGGTGTTAAACCTAGTTGCTCAGCCTTTGTTTGATCGATATGAATTTGCCATTCTTTTTTAGATTCTTCTATATTTGTTTTTACTTTGGAAAGAGAATCCATGCTTTTTAGTTTTGTTTCGACGATGTTAGCAGCCTTTTGTAAATTTGTTTCGTTAGTAGCTGTTACATTAAATTGTAAGTTGTTTCCGCCTCCAGAGTCAGAGTAACTTGTTTTTATATAATCAAGTTCAGCTGGTTCGAAAGCTGTATGATCCTTTTTTAATTCTTTAATATATTGGTCGATGTCAGATCCTTTTTTAAAGACTACAAATATAGTTGCAAGATTGTTTTGAGTTGTCTGTCCCCATTGTGCATCTTCTGCGCTAGATCCCATTCGCAAAATAACATCTGTTACATCAGAATTAGAGAGGAGTTTCTTTTCGAAATCAAATGCTTTTTGTTTTTTAGCTTCAGAATCATAACCAGCTGGAAATGTCATGTTAACGGAAAGCATTGTATCATCCTCAGACTTTATGTTCGCTTTCGGAAGTAGTATGTAGGCTGCGATTGATCCTGCAAATAATAAAAAAGAAGTGAGTAGAATGATAAACTTATGAGAAAGAGCCCACTTTAATGTAGCGACATATCGCGGTGAAGAATGTGAATTGCGACGTTTTGTTTTTTTGAGCAGTAAAAAAGCCATAAGTGGAACGACTGTTAATGCCACAATTAAGGAAGAAAGTATAGAATATACAACTGCTAACACCATAGGTAACATTAGTTTTCCGATTACTCCCGATACGAGACCGATAGGTAAAAAAACGGCGACTGTTGTTAAAGTAGAAGAGGTAATTGCGACGGCGACCTCTTTTGTTGCATCGAGAATAATATCTTTAGAGAAAGATTCTTTTTGTAAACGACGGAAAATATTCTCGATGACAACGATACTATCATCGACGAGACGTCCAACTGCAACGGCTAAGCCACCAAGAGTTAGAATGTTAAGTGTGATGTTAGATTGATGGAGTAAAAATAGTGTTAATAAAATAGATAATGGAATACTAACGACAGCGATGAGTGTTGTTCGGAAGCTGCGTAAAAAGATTAAGATAATGAGAGTTGCAGCAATTGCCCCAAGGATTACTTCTTTTCCCATACTAGTAACAGCATTTTCAACTTGCTCATGAGTTGAAGCTAAAAGTTTAATAGAGAATTGATCTTTATATTGCTTGCTTATATCTTTAATCTTTTTATCAATCTCTTTTCCGATTGCAACCGCATTTTTACTCGGCTCTTTCATGATGATTAATCCTGTTCCTTCTTCCCCGTTTATGTGCGAGATTGTATCGTAATGTTGTTTTAATTCAATTTGAGCAACATCTTGTAATTTTACTTGAGGTGTAACGGTGATGTTTTTTATGTCATTTACATTTTTTATATCCCCGATGACACGA
The DNA here is from genome assembly GCF_002976445.1 of Bacillus sp. MYb56. NCBI lineage: Bacteria > Bacillati > Bacillota > Bacilli > Caryophanales > Bacillaceae > Bacillus > Bacillus sp. MYb56. The sequence continues at coordinate 1,369 of NZ_PCOH01000018.1, read as the reverse complement.
AGATTGTATTCTGCCTTATTAACGGTAATTGCTCCGGCTGGAGTGGAAGTTTCTTTTCCTTGTAAAACTGTTAATACTTGCTGTGATGTTACGTTTTTATCTTTTAGTTGGTTAGGATCAAGTACGATGGATAATTCGGAAGTTGATTTTCCGAAAAACATAACATTGGCAACACCATCAATGCTTTCGAGTTGTGGTACGATTTCTTTCTCAATTTGTTTTTCGTCAGCTTTTGAAAATCCGTTTTGCTTCTGGATGGTAATTTGAGCGAGTGGAATCATAGAAGTGTTTAATTGGCTAACAACAGGTTTAGTTACATCTTTAGGTAATTTAATCGTATTAATTGTTTTTTCGACTTCGCGTGCCGCGTCTTTCATATTTGCCTTGGATGTATATGCAATGTCGATGCGTGATAATCCCTCATGTGTGGAAGAAGTGATGCCATCGATATGTTCTAAATTACGAAATTGTTTTTCAAGGGGATCAGTTACGTCCTTGGTCATCGTTTCAGCATCGAGCCCTTGAGATAATGTCGTAACAGTTATTGCAGGGTTATCGATGCTTGGTAAAAATTCCATAGGTAATTTAGAGCCGGAATAAACACCGAGTATGGAAATGAGAAAAACCATGATAATAATAGCGGCTCGGTTTTTTAATGAAAATTTTGTTAACCTATCCATAAAATAATTCCTCCATTAGTTTATTTATAGTTTTGTGGGCACTTTCTTACTATATAACAAAAAATGGATATCTTTCATTAATTAAATGTAAAAAAAATTCTAACAATAATCTTAAATTAATATTTCGAGGGGAAGTTTGTTATTTGTGGAAGCAAAATTCCTGATTGGAGAGAAAAATCAGGAATTAAAGTTTTGCTCTAGTATAGTGGCCACGTTTTTTGTTACTCTACATTTAAATAATTATTTGTCCTTCTTAAGTAGAACTATGGTAATTATAAAATTAAAAAAGGAGAAGACTAAAGGTTAGGAAGTTATTGTGAAATACTGCCTGGTTGATGATAGTGTATAGTAACTTGTATACAATCAAAATGAATGTTTTTAGTAGAAAGGATAAGGGTTCTTTCTATAGAAGAAAGTAGGATAGATAACTTTTTGTATTTTTTTATAAAAAATACTTGTTATTTAAAAACCATGATGGTATATTAATAAACGTCGCTGATGCGGAAACGCAGAAAACGACAAAAAAGAAATTTAAAAACATAGTTGACATCGAAAAATGAAGATGTTAATATGATGAAGTCGCTTTTGAAGCGGCAGACAAGTTCTTTGAAAACTGAACGAAACAAACAACGTGAACGTCAATTTTTATTTTTAGATGCTAGACAAACTAACTTTATTGGAGAGTTTGA
>NZ_PCOH01000017.1:0-119400 GCF_002976445.1 Bacillus sp. MYb56 | reverse complement strand
TGGATACGCACTATTATGAAGCGACTTCTTGTCGCGCCTGTATTTCTACATTTACTTTTGTTCCTGTGTTTAATGTCGCTGAAATGTCTAAAATAGATAACTTATCCTCTTCATATTCCCGATGTAAATGTGGATCTTCTAGTTGTAGAGAAGCAATGGGCGACTCTAAAGACTCTTGTAACATAGCGTTTAAAAATGCAATTAGAATATCTTCACTACCATTCGTACCAAACAATTGTTTAAATGCAAAATCAATGCGTAAATTAACTAACTGTTGGTTGAACACAGTTTTTTCTCTCCCTTGTATCAGGTTGCTTCTTTCCTTCATTGTATCTAAAAAGAACTGGGGCATGCAAACAGACCCTTCTGCTATTTTATTAGTAGTATTATTAGAAAATAAAAGGCAAGTATGTCTATGTTATACTCTAGTGAAATTGAATTTTTTCAATCAGTAGCTGCTACAATAGAGAAGAAAGATCCAAGTGTTATTGTGAATAAGGATTCTAATACACATTGGAAAAATTGGATGGATTTTGAGTGTGAATGAAATTTAAAGGGTAGGAGAACTCATAATAGATGAAAAGAAGAAAAAAGTCCAGAGAAAAGATACAAATGAACCGATTTACATTCCCTTTATGTTACGGAAGTGAAGCACCATCTTATTACTACGAGGTAGCGGCTCATGAAAGAGAGGGACGCTTCCATTTAACATCAGATCTTTGTGTAATGGACGATGAACATTATTTTATTAGAGGCTGTTTAGAGATTCCTATAATTGATTACCACGAAAATTTCATCTGGACTGTGTGGGTATCACTTAGTAAAGAAAGTTATGATCAAGTACTAGAAGAGTGGGATGAGAGAGGACGAGAGCATAGTGATCCTCATTTTGGCTGGTTATCTGTAGAAATACCAGTTTATCCAGAAACACTAAATTTAAAGACAAATGTACATATAAGAGAAGTTGGAATGGCACCGTATGTTGAATTAGAGCCAACCGATCACCCTTTAGCGATAGAACAAAGAAATGGAATTACTTTAGAGAGAGTTAAAGAAATACAAGAAATTATACAACGACATAATTAGATTAGAAGAAAAAAACGAGTGATATCACTCGTTTTTTTCATTACACAATATTAGGATTATAAATCATCGTAAAGTGTCCTTGTAACAATTCAATATGACACGGTGTATGAAGTGAGCTTTCTCCATCTGTATCTACTTCTTTTTCTTCTTCTGTTTCAATATGAATGGATTTCGCTTTTACATGGAAGATGTCATTTTCATTTGAGTCTTCAAATAGTTTTTTTCCGATATAATCTTTAAACGCTTGAATGCCTGTTGATTTGACTACGAAAATATCAAGTGTTCCGTCATCACATTTTACGTTCGGAATAAAGGATGGGATACCCCCGAGATATTCACCGTTTCCAACCATAACAAGGACAGCTTCGTCTTCATATACTTGTCCGTCGTAAGTGATTTTTACTGGGAATGGTTCAGCGTTTTTTACAGTTCGAATGGTGCTTAAATAGTAACCAATTTTACCAAGCTTTGCTTTCTCTTCTGCATCGATATTGTTTGATACTTCAGAGACGAGTCCAATACCCCAAAAGTTTAAGAAGTGTTGTCCATTTGCTTTTGCGACATCGATTGGTTTTATATGTCCTTTTGTAATGAGTTTTGCTGCTTCTGCAATATTTTGCGGAACGCCGAGTGTGCGAGAGAAGTCGTTGCAAGTTCCGCCTGGAATGATTGCAAGTGTAGGTCTAGTTTCAAGAGGGGCTAAGCCATTAGTGCATTCAAATACAGTTCCGTCACCACCAAAGACTATAATTAAATCTACTTTACTAGCAAACTCTTGGCAATATTTTGTTGCATCACCTTGTTTTTTCGTATGAAGGATATGCAGGTCAGGAAAAGCTGCCGCAAGAGGTGGTACGATTTTTGTTAAGTTCGTATGTAAATCGCCTTGTCCTGCTTTCGGATTTACGATGAGGAGTACTTTTTCAAATTTTGTCTTTGTCATTTTTATTCTCTCCCTTTGTCTTTTACGAATCGTGATAGAAAATAAACTTCCATCAATAATTGATGGAAGTTTACTCTATTTATATTACTCCGTTACAACTGAAGCGATAAATGGTAAGTTACGATATTTTTCTGCGCAGTCGATACCGTAGCCAACGATAAATTCGTCTGGAATTTGGAAGCCAACATATTCAGCTTTTAAGTCCACTTTACGGCGTTCAGGTTTATCAAGTAACGTACAGAATTTCAATGCTTTTGGTTTATGCATGAAGAAGTGATCTTTTAAGAAGTGAAGTGTTAAACCAGAATCGATAATGTCTTCTACGACAATTACGTTTTTTCCAGTAATGTTTACATCGATATCTTTTAATAGTTTTACTTTTCCAGTTGTTTCTGTTTGATTTCCGTAGCTAGATGCAGAGATAAAATCGATAGTTACTTCGTTTTTAATATGACGAATTAAATCAGCAGCGAATACGAAAGATCCTTTTAATACAGCGATTACAACGATTTCTTCTCCTTCAAAATCACGTTCGATTTGAAGTGCTAGTTCTTTTACTTTTTCTTGTAATTGTTCTTCAGAAATTAAAGTGTCTTTTATTTCAATTTTCATTTGAATCCTCCTACAGTGTAAAACTTGTGAACATTTCGACTGTAAAGGATAGAAAGAAAAAAGTCAAAGAAGATATAAGGTTTTTACAGAAATCCCCACAAAATAGTCAGATGATATGATATACTGATAATATTAAGAAAACGCTTCCAAAAAGGGTGATTATGATGAAAAAGAAACAGTATACAAGTGTAACATTTATAAAAGCATTGCTTTTAACAATCGTTCTTGGTATGTTGGCTTACATAATTGATGTACCTGCAATTCGGATTTCATTAATTGGAATGACTTTAGTATTAGGCGCAATTTCCCACGGTATGATGTCACAGCTGCAAGAAGTTGGACTTGATGATATGAAAGATCATATAGATAAGAAATGAGAAACCTTCACGTATATAGAGTGAAGGTTTTTTCGTTTCTTACAAAAATGTAAGGTGATTTGTAAGACAAATCGATAGTTGCATAGTAGTGTTTTGGATAAACTATAAGTGTAAGGTAAAAGGCAAGCATATTTTAGGTAAATTAAGTTTTAGGCACTCTATATGTGAAAAAGGAGTAGGAGGGCATGGAGAAACATTGGACGACCTTTTCTTTTTTAGCAACTAGTAACACCGTAATGCTAGCTGGAGAAATGGATTTTTTGCATACGTTTGATCGAGAAGACGATCATTCTTCTTCTAAATTTACAATGAAATGGAGTAAGTGGAGCGATAGTTGTAAATTGGAAGAAGAGGCCCCTAACGAAAGGCAAAAAATTATTTTAACAAATCCTATTAAAGCATGGGTCGTTCAATGTCGTAAGTGTAACGTCAAAAATCACTTCAAGAAAACTGAGCCGAGACAATTAGTTATCACTCCGGCCCTTTCTACTTCTCAATCACGCGAAAGTAACAAATAAATATCGAGACACACACCCGAAAAAACATCGTATATATTACGGTGTTTTTTTATTTTTCTAAAATGAAATCTTTAACAGAATTCCATTTCATCTGCATCTTATATTTACATCTCTTGTTTATTCTAGTAATACATCCGGTGCGACGTGATGTGTTACTAGAATAAAGTATAAAAGGAGAGAAATAAAATGAAAAAAAAACTATTACCAATTTGTGCAATGGCACTTTTAACAGTAGGATATTCTTCAGTAGCGAGCGCTTCTACTGGAACATTAACAAAAGAAGAATCAGCGCAAATACAGCAAGATAAAGCTAAAAAAGAAGAAGCAATTAAGGAACAGCAAAAGAGCGAAGTAGAGAAAAAAGAAGCAGCACAAGTACAAGAAAAAAGTGATATGGCTAAAAAAGAGGAAGCAATAAAAGCAGGGCAAAAGAATGATACAGCGAAACAAGAAGTAACACCACAAGTGCAAGAAAAGGAAGCTCTTGCAAAAAAAGAAGCAGCAATTAAGGCAGGGCAAAAGAATGATGCAGCGAAACAAGAAGTAGCGAAACAAGCTGTACAAGGTGAAAAATTACCAAACACAGCATCAAATAATGTAGCAATGATGGCATTAAGCGCATGTCTTGTAGCGATAGGGACATTATTTGGTTTGAACCGTCGTAATAAGATTAAGGCATAAATAAAATATTGTTCTATAAAGAATGGGATAATTTCATATATTAAAAATGGTAGGTTACTCCTACCATTTTTTGCATGGAGGGATGGAACATGAAGTTACTCAATTATATCGGTATCATATTGATGGCCATAGGGCTATTCATGGGATCGTATTACGCTGTGGAATGGTATAAAGGAAAAAGCTCTGCTCAAGAATTAACGAAAGAAGAAATAAAGAGCCTTAAAAATATACAAGATAATCAACTTTCACATGAAACACCTGTAACTTCCCAAGTACCTTCTTCTCAAACCGAGCATAAAGAAGGAGAAAAGGTAGCAATGTTAAATATACCGAAAATAAAGAAGAAGTTTTCTACATATTGGGGAGCAAATGATGCAACATTGAAAAAAGGAGTCGGTATGTTTGTTAGTGATTTAACGACAACACCATCTGGAGGGGGACATACTGTACTGAGTGGGCATCGAGATACTGTATTTACAGAATTAGGGGAGCTTAAAGAAAAAGACAATCTCATTTTAGAATATGACAATACAATATACACATATGAAATTCAAAAGATGTGGATTACACATGCGGATGATCGCACTGTTATTGTAAAAAAAGAAGAACCGACATTAACACTGACGACTTGCTATCCATTTGATTATATAGGGGATGCACCGGATCGATATATTATCGAGGCAAAGTTAATTACGAGCAATTCAAAATAAAATTATCAAGTACAAAATGCTAGCTACTTAAAATGAGAGGGGGAGACATAGATTATGTCAAAAAACATTTTAATTGTTGAAGATGAAGATATTTTACGCGAAATATTAAAGGATTACTTTTTGAGTGAACAATATAAAGTGCTTGAAGCGAGAGATGGAAAAGAAGCTTTAGTCTTATTTGAAGAAGAAGAGGTCGATTTAGTTATACTTGATATTATGTTGCCGGAACTTGATGGATGGTCTGTTTGCCGAAGGATTCGTAAGACGTCCGGGGTTCCAATTATTATGCTGACAGCACGTGTAGATGAAGATGATACGTTACTTGGATTTGAGCTTGGGGCAGATGATTATGTTACGAAACCATATAGTCCGCCGATTTTATTAGCGAGAGCGAAAAGGTTGTTAGAAAGTAGAAAAGCAACAAAGAAGCCTTTAGAGAATGAAGATGATACGTTATCAATTCATGGCATTCACGTCCATTTTCCGTCACGTACTGTTACTGTTGATGAGGCAGACATTACTTTAACACATACAGAATTTGAAATATTAGTGTATTTCATGAAAAACCAAGGAATTGTACTAACAAGAGAGCAATTAATTTCAAGAATTTGGGGATATGAATTTGCTGGGGATGATCGCACAGTAAATAGTCATATTCGTAATTTGAGAAATAAATTAGGAGAGAAAGCAAAGTACATTACAACTGTAGTGCGAACTGGTTATAAATTCGAGGGGAACATATGAGAAAAGGGATTGTACTTAAATTATTTACCCTTACAACAGCTCTATGTATGTTGATTTTAGCGACGATATTTATTGGACAAACGATATTTTTTAAGCAATATTATGCGAATCGAAAAGTGGAAGATATTAAAGTGAATTTAAATTCTTTTGAAAAAAACTATTTAAGTTATGCAGGAAGTGCAGAAGAAATTCAGAAGCTGGAGCAAGACTTTTTAAGCGAAAATAATACATGGATTACGACATTAGATCAGAATGGGAATTTAAAACATGCGGATGATTTTTATTTTGAGGTAACGATAGACCGTAAGCAACAGAAGAGCTTTGGACAACAAATAATCATGATTCCCTTATACAATCTCATCAATATAGAAGAGATTGATAATAAACCGTCAAATCAGTTTTTAGACCAAGAAATTAATTTTTCTGGAGTGAAAAAAGAAGATAGTTTTATTCCATTTTCTTTCGCGTTAGGCAAGGGGAATTTAAGTGGATCTAATAAACCGTTAGAAAAAAAAATCAGTGAGATTCGAGAAGAGAAGGAAAAAAAGAAAGCGGACCAAGAACCACTTGTTAAGGAAAAGAAGCAAGTTACTCAAGAACAGGCTGCTCAAGAACGAGCTAATCAGGAACAGGGTGCTAAGATAGACGGGCGTGTTACGAAAGTACAGTTACCCGATGTAAAAGGTCCTGTGAATCCAATTTATAAAAATAGTTTATTCTTAGATAGCATAAAGGAATTTCAAACTGATTTATTATCAAAAGAGAGCAATCACATACAGTATTCAACACAAATAGTGGATTATGAAAAAAATGATATAAAATATAAATTATTAATTAAACCAATAAAAGAAAAAGACGGATCGATAGCATATATATATGCGATGGCTTCTTTGCAGCCTGTAGATGAGGCTGTACAAATGGTGCAAGATTATTACATCTATATTGTTGCGTTTGTAGTCGTTCTCATTTTTCTAGCTTCGTTCTATTACTCAAAACAAATTGCAAAACCATTATTAAAAATAAATAATACAACAAAGAAGATAGCGCATTTAGATTTTACAGAAAAAATTCCGATTACTTCAAAAGATGAAATTGGTGATTTATCAAAAAATATTAATACACTATCTAATAAGCTACATTCACATATTGGACAGTTAGAACAAGATATTGAAAAAGAAAGAAAGTTAGAAAACACAAGGAAAGAATTTATTGCAGGTGTATCGCATGAACTAAAAACGCCGCTGAGTATTATGAAAAGCTGTATTTCCATTTTAAAAGATGGGGTAGCTGAACATAAGAAAGACTACTATTTTCAGGCGATGGAAAAAGAAGTAGACAAGATGGATATACTAATTTTGGATATGCTTGAATTAGCTAAATTTGAGTCTGGCACATATAACATGAAGATGGATTCTTTCTATATCGATGGAGTGATTGAAGAAATATGTGAACAGCTTTCATCGGAGATAGAGAAAAAAGAACTGAGTGTGCACAAACATATATGTCCAGCTGAAGTGGTTGGGAATCAAAATAGAATTGAACAAGTAATTGTGAACTTCATTACGAATGCAATACGTTATACACCAGATAAAGAGGATATTATTATTTCCACAATAGACGAGAAGAATTATATAAAAGTGTGTATTGAAAATAAGGGTGCCCACATTGAAGAAGAACAATTAGATAAAATTTGGGATCGTTTTTATCGAGTAGATGCGGCACGGAAACGTTCACAAGGTGGAACCGGGCTTGGCCTTGCGATTTCAAAAAACATTTTAGAGCTGCACAATGCTGAATATGGGGTCAAGAATACAAAAGATGGTGTGTTATTTTACTTCTATTTACCGAAAAAAGCGTAGACAATACTATCTACGCTTTTTTAATTTATTTTCATATTATCTTTACCTAATCTTTATTTCTAAACAGTATACTTTGAATAGAAAATGAGGTTATGTAAGGAGTCGATGAACCGTGCATAGCAATTGGCTAAGTATAATGGTATTTATTTTCTTTTGTGCATTTATTGTATTTTTAATTGATATTACGATGTGAAAAAAGAGCGCTAAGTTAAGCGCCCTTTTTTTGTGAATTTATTTGATAAGCACTCATGCTTTTGAATAATCTTGGTGAAGTGATAAATAAAAATATAAGTAAAACGGTACATAGAATATAGGAACCAATCATTGTGCTACCGTTAAATATTAAAGAATATAGAATAGCTGATTGACCTTTCGGTGCATATTGTCCCCAGAAAATAATACCGGCAATAAAGTGACAGAAGTAACGAGCTAGACTACCGATAAAAGTAGCAATGATAATGTATCCAATTACTTTCTTTCCTTGGTTTTGTTTTGATGAAGGCTTATCTTTACGGCTACTTAAGTTTGATTGTTCGTTTCCATTCTTATTAGATGCTAGAAGTGCTTTTTGAATTGGACGATAGAATAAACCAGCAAATCCAATGAATGCGAAAGCAACGAAGTATTCAATGATTACTTGAATTGGTGTGACGATAATGGCATCGCCTACGACAATTTGTAATAATCCCCAAATTAAGCCTCCTAAGAAAGCCATTTTGAAGCCCCAGCGGTATGCGATAATAAAGATAGGAATCATAGCGAATGAGATGGAACCGCCTGTTGCTGATATTTTGATTGAAAGTGGTAAAATATCGATGACCAAGGCGAAGGCTGCAAGAATAGCAGATTCGATCATCGCTTGTAAATTGGTGTTACGCATGTTGTCTCCCCCTAAATCCAAGTTGCAAAAAAAGAATAGATATCATAGGAGGATACGAAATACGTAAATAAAAAAAGAGGTGTGTATTTCGGACGTTTGCACAATTCCTGCGTTAGCATTAACTAACAGGTTCAAAGGGTCGGAACGAATTGTTCCCTCTCAGCGGTAAGGCTCCCCCTGTGATAACGAGATTCTTTATTTGCTATTGTTCATTGTAAGCGAAATGGATGAGAATGGCAAATGAATACCGTATGACAATTATTGAAATAGAATTGTAGCGAAATGTTAATAAATATGAAGCAAAAGGGTATAGTCCAATTGAAATAGAGTATGATATAATTTTCCTGAAAATAATTATCATTCTCTTCTGAGGGGGAAGGTTATGAGCTTAGTAGATATTAAAATTGGCGAGAAAGTATTAGTAAAAAGTATTCAGTCTTTAGATCAGTTATTAAAGCGTAGACTAGCTGCTTTCGGTCTCGCGGAAGGAAGCGAACTTCGCTTGAAACAGAAAGCGATGTTTAAAGGTCCTTGTACATTGGAGTGTCGTGGACAGTTAATTAGTATTCGTCATTGTGACGCGAAAATGATAAAGGTGGAATTAGCGTGAATAAGGTTGCTTTGCTAGGGAATCCGAATACAGGGAAAACATCATTATTTAATGCACTTACTGGTTCTTATGAATATGTAGGAAACTGGAGCGGTGTAACAGTAGAAAAGAAGGTTGGTAAATTAAAAGATAAGCAAGGAACATTAATTGATTTACCAGGCGTTTATGATTTGAATCCAGTTTCACGTGATGAAGGTGTCGTTACGAATTTTCTACTAACAGATGAATTTCATCATATGTTAAATATAGTGGATTCTTCTCAATTTGAGCGAAATATGCATTTAACATTGCAATTACTTGAATTTGGTAAGCCCGTTTCAATTGGTTTAAATATGATTGATGTGGCAAAGCAAAGAGGAATTGTGATTAATGTAAAAAGGCTATCAGAAATATTAGGTGTAACAGTCGTTCCTGTCATCGCAAGAACCGGAAAAGGCTGTGAAGAATTACTTACTACTCTTCATGAAGAGAAACAAAAAGAGAAAAAGCCATTCATTATTTCATATGGTGTACAAATGGATGAAGGAATTGGAGAGGTAATCGCTCTTTTAGAGACAGCGAATTATGAGCATCCGAGATGGTTAGCCCTTCAATTTTTAAGCAATAACGAAGTAGTAGAAAAAGAAATGAAAGCATTACCAATTTATAAGGAACTTATAGCCATTCGATCTCGTTTAGATGGAAAACTTGATTGTACGTTGGAAGAGCACATTTACAAGACTCGTGAAGCGTATATTGAAAAGTTAAAAACAAATGTTATGCAACATGAGAAAGAAGGGAAAATTCCTTTTTCAGAAAAAATTGACAGGTTAATTACACATAAAATTTTAGGACTTCCAATCTTTTTAGCAGTTATGTTTTTTATTTTTCAGGTTACGTTTACGTGGATTGGTACACCTTTATCTGATATGCTTGATGGATTTTTTGGCGGACAACTTACTGATTGGGTTACAGCTGGGCTCACAAGTGTTGGGGCTTCTGACTTTATTCAAGCACTCGTTACAGAAGGTATTATTGCTGGTGTTGGTGCGGTATTAGTATTCGTTCCACAAATCTTTGCACTATTCTTTTTCATTTCATTATTAGAAGACTCGGGATATATGGCACGAATTGCAGTTGTTATGGATAGAATTATGGAGTTTTTCGGTTTAAACGGAAAAGCGTTCATTCCGATGATTATCGGCTTTGGATGTAACGTTCCAGGTATTATGGCAGCGAGAACGATTGAACAAGAAAAAGAAAGATTACTTACCGTTCTTGTAACACCATTTATGTCTTGTTCAGCACGTTTACCTGTATATGCATTATTTGCGGGAGTATTCTTCCCTAATAGTCAAGCGACTGTTGTGTTCTCTTTATACATTGCAGGTATTGTTCTTGCATTACTCGTTACAAAAATTATGTCACTTACTATTTTAAAAGCGGAAAAATCTATTTTTGTAATTGAGCTACCGCCTTACCGTGTGCCACAAGCAAAAACGTTATGGCTCAGCACGTGGGAGAAAGGTAAAGGATTTGTTCGTAAAGCAGGTACATTCATCTTCGGTGGTTCTGTTGTCATTTGGTTATTAAACTATGCAGGTCCATCAGGATTTGGTGTTGATATGGGAGACAGTTTCTTAGCGATGATTGGTGGATTTATTGCACCACTTTTTGCACCGCTCGGTTTTGGAACGTGGCAAGCTGCGGCATCCCTTTTAACAGGATTTTTAGCGAAAGAAGTTGTCGTTTCTACGATGGCAATTATTTATGCGGTTAAAGAAGATGTGCTAGGAAATGTAATGGGAGCACATTATACTGCGCTATCAGCCTATGCATTTATGTTCTTTATTTTATTATATGTTCCGTGCTTAGCGACAGTAGCTGTTATTAAACGTGAAACAGGATCGATGAAATGGACAGTTTTCTCTGTCGTTTATCCGCTCGTTGTTGCTTATGTATTAACGCTCATTATATACCAAGTTGGGTCCTTACTCGGATTCTAGAAGGAGATGTATCGCGGTGATGGTCAATATTATAATTGGAGCTATCATTTTTGGTTATGCAGCATATACGTTAGTTAATTTTGTAAAGAGAAGTAAAAAGGGAAAATGCGCAGCATGCTCTTTAAGTAAGTCATGTCAGTCGCAAACTTGTAGTCCAGATATGGAGCAAATTGCTCATAAATAGAAAAAAGCTTTGCGAATTTCGCAAAGCTTTTTTGTTTACTTTTTAATTTTTACAAGCTGAGAAGCTTCTACTCCGTTGTAACCAGGGAATTCTTTACTAGGGTCTTTATCGAATTTTAATACACCAACAGATTTTTCATCACCTTTTACATTTCCATAAGTTGCATCGTCAACAATTGCGAACATGTCTGCATATGCACGGCCACTTCCGATAATTGTGTTGCCTTCGTATTTTAATTTTGCCCCATCAAGTGTAGCATTTTCTACTTTCTCTTTTGCAAATAACACGCCTTCTTCTGTTGTTACAGCTGGTAATTTATCAAGTGGTTTTGTATCATCGTTTTTATCAACTTTGCTAAGTAATTCTTTTTTCACCAGTTCTTCACCAGTTTTCTTATCCATTACAAGAACTTTTTTACCCTCTAATGTTGTCATTTTCATTTTATAGAAGTCTTTTTCTTTCACTTCTTTTTTATTTTTATCTGTAACTTGTTGAATTTGCTCATCTGTTCCGTATAGTACAAAGCCGTTCGCTTTTTCTCCTAATAAAGAACAACCTGATAATGCTCCGAATGAAATTGCTGCTGCTAATCCGATTCCTACTAATTTTTTCATGATGATTGCTCCTTTTATATGTTTTATAGTAAATACATTTTTTGTATTAGTCCTGAAATTATGAGAAGCTTGTTTGTTGCTTCTGGTATTAGTGTATAAGAAATATTGAAACGTAACTATCGAGTTAGCTTACAGTAACATTACAATAATGTAATTTAGTGAAAGTGCATAAAAATATGTCAATTCTGAAGAGGATTAATGAGAATATATTAGGAATACAATGTTTTATCTAGAATGTCATATTATATTGGCTGTATTTTGGAAATAACATGTAAGGACATATTAGTTTTGTTATAATAAACACATAGGCTGTAAAAATGAATATTCTTTACTGTTAAGGGAGATTTTTCAGTTTTCCAAGTAGTGAATTTGAAATATGAGGTAAGTCATAGGAGGAATTAGAATGTCTGTATTTAAACGATTACGAGATTTAACAATGTCGAATGTATATTCATTAATTGAAAAAGCGGAAGATCCAGTTAAGATGACGGATCAATATTTACGCGATATGCAAGCGGATGTACAAGAAGCTGAGAAAAGTGTAGCAGCTCAAATTGCACTTGAGAAGAAATTCAAAATATTATTTGAAGAGCAAGAAGCACTTGTGAAAAAACGTGAAGAGCAAGCTCATATGGCTGTTCAAGCAAGCAATCTTGACCTTGCGCGTCGTGCTCTTGAAGAAAAACAAAATGCAGAGCAAAAGATGAATGAGTATAAAGCGAGCTATGAGCAAAACAAAGCAGCTGCTGATAACCTTCGTCTTAAGCTAGAAGAAATGCGTAAGCAATTAACAGAGCTGAAAAATAAACGTGAAACACTTGTTGCACGTGTAAATGCAGCGAAAGCACAAAAGAATATTAATCAGGCGATGTCTGGATTTGATTCAAATTCAGCAAAAGCTGGTTTAAGCCGTATGGAAGAGAAAGCACTTCAATTAGAGGCTGAAGCAGAAGCAAGCGGTGAAATTTACAAGAAAGAAAAGTCGTTAGATGATGAATTCGCAAGCTTAAACAAAAATTCTGTTGTTGACGATGAATTAGCTCGTATTATGAAGCAGTACGAGAAATAATATAGAATAGACAAAGAAACCGACATGTCTGAAGAGAATTCATGTCGGTTTTCTATTACCCCGCATTAACGGGCAGTAAGACTCCCACCTCAACATTTTGTGAATGGTGGGAGATCGACTGCCCGTAAATGCCCGATTGGTTCAACTAATAATCAGTAGGGGATGGAAAACTCCCCACTGATTAAAGTTTCACTTTACTTTTTTAGAGGAGGTTTTGTAATGACGTGGATGAATGTTTTAGCTATGCTTGTATGGACTGGAGCGAGTGCGGTACTTTTATTTGCAATTATGTGGGTTGATTCGATTTTTACAAAATACAATGATTTAAAAGAGATGAAAAATGGAAATACAGCAGTGACAACGCGTTTCGTTATGAAATTATTCGCGCAAGGGTACATTTTATCTCAATCTATAACGAAAGCGAATGACTTATGGCAAGCACTTCTTGCCTCAGCAGTTTCATTCGTTATTTTATTAATTGTAGAAATGTTCATTGAGTTTGTGTTAAAGAAAATGTCTGGTTTAGATTTAGAAGAAGGAACGAAAGAAGGCAGCGTAGCACATGCGTTGTTAGCTGGTTCGTTACATATCGTTGGTGCACTTATTTTAGGTGCTTGTTTATAAAGAGAAAAGGAGGGGTAGATTGTGAGTTTATTTAAACGTATTAAAAATATAATGAAGAGTCCGGAGCCGCCGAAGCCAGAAAAGAGTCTTTTAACGTTGGCTCCTGGCGATATGATTGAAGTCTCGTTAGTCATGTACGAATTAACTGGGAAAACGAGCATGCATTCTCGCAAGGAGATTATTTTAACTTTGCAGGATGGGAAAGATATTCGTTATTTGAAAATCGAAGACCGTGAAAATACGTATTACAAATTGTATACACCGATTGATGGTCGTTTAGATTCAATCGATGAAATTCCGACGACGATTGAAATGGATGATATAGAGTATCATATGGAAGAACAATATAATGGACGTGTTGTTGTTATGGGGAAAACACCATTCGCTGCTTCAGAAGAACAGTACGTATGGGAATTCCAATCTGATAACCGCAAATTATTACGTGTTGAATGGCAAAATGGTCGCACAATGATGTATGAGGGAGAAGCAATTATTCCTGCTGATGTACAAATCATAAGAGCAACATAAGGGGGGCGTAATCATGTCAAACCGATTGTTTACCATGATTAAATCGTTCGTGATCCCTATACTTGCTATCGTTACATTACTTGTTATTGCCGGTTATGCTTTATCGGGCTGTCAAAGTGGTCAGGCGAAGTCAATTCAGGACCGTTACCCACTAGAGTCTGTCGCAAAGGATGGTAAACAAGAATCTTACGTGTATAGGGCCGCCAATCGGTCAGTTCCTGAAGTTGCAAAGGAACTTATAGCCGAAAGGAAACCGAAGCAAGCATCTAAAGAAGACGAAAATCAAATGTTCCTCGTTTATTCTGATAAAATGTATAATTTACAAAAGGATAAAGAGAAACCATCTGATACGTTAATTGAAATAAGCAATGAAGAATTTGTCCGTCAAAATTACCAACCATCCTTCTTACAAGGATATATTATGGGGAGTATATTAAACGATATATTCGGTTCACGCAAATCATCATACGGTGATTATCGCGGATATAATGACAGACAAAATCATAAACCGGTGATCCCGGAAAGACCACCTACGAAAGAGGAAAAGAAAACCCCGCCTCCAATTACGAAGGAAGGGAAAGGATCTATTATTAAGCGAGGCGATAATGTAGATCCGAAATCATCTGTAGGTGATAAAGGAAGTATTACGGAAAAAGGAAGTAAAACGACGCCACCGCCTTCTACCGGAAGCAAGGGGAAAATTACGAAAAATCCGGGTGGCTCGAGTGGATCTGATGTGAAGCCGAAATCATCCATTAAAACCCCACCAAAGAATACGTCGCCCCCGAAAACAAGGGTTGGCGGTTCAGGGAAAATTATGAAGAGAAGATAGTATAGAGACCGAAAAGTGGAATTTGCTTTTCGGTCTTTTTATTATGGAAATTAATTCCTTGCAGCTGGTACAATTAATGAATAAGGAGGGAATATTATGACCATGTATAAAAGATTTAGTTTAATCATATTCCTCGTATTATTCCTCAGTTTGTTTATTAGTACAACGATGAAATTTCACTTTGTAGTTGGTATTCTATGGATACTATGTACATGTACTCTCTTTCTATATATTCCGCTTCGCTTTCAGCATGAAGTGCCCGCTTTTCAAAAATACGTCGATTGGATTAAAAGCGGGGGAAGATGGGGGGAGTAAAATATATCAACGATTCGACAAGGAATATTGATTTTAATAATAAGAAGAGGCTGCACCAAAATTTTGGCACAGCCTCTTTTTTCATAATGATTAATGAATATCACGTTTCTTAAAGTTACCGCCTTTTACTTCAGCTACGTCATAAACTGTAATAAAGGCATTAGGATCGATTTCATTAATCAGGTCCTTCATTTTACTTTCTTCTAAACGGTTAATTACACAAGAAATTTCTTTGAATTTCTCTCTTGAATAACCACCGTATACTTCGTTATACGTTGCGCTTCGGCCTAAACGATCGCGAATTGTTTCTACCATTAATTCAGGCTCTTTCGTGATGATTTTAAATGTTTTCGAACCACTTAAACCAACTTCAACGATATGAATCACTTTCGAAGCGATAAAGTAAGCAATTGCCGAAAGGATAGCCCCTTGAAGACCAAATACTGTTGAAACAAAAATAAAGACAAACATATTTAAGAATAAAATAAGGTCACTTGTTCCAAAAGGTAACTTACGAGAAAGTAATACAGCTAGCATATCGATTCCATCTAATGCGCCGCCGTTACGTAATGCTAGTCCCATACCAAAACCGATAATAATACCACCAACAACTGTAACGAGTAATGTATCACCTTCAATAATAATTGGTATTCCGTGCATGACAACGGTACCTATTGCTAATGAAGCAATCCCGATAATAGAATAAATTGCAAAACTTTTACCAATTTGTTTATATCCTAACCAAACGAAAGGAATGTTAATAACTGCGATTAGAGCTCCTAATGGCAATCCAAATAATCTTGAACTAACGATACTTAAACCAGTCACACCACCGTCTGATACGTTATTTGGAATTAATACCGATTCTAATCCGTACGCTGTGATAAATGCCCCAATAATAATCATCAAAGCTTTTGAAGCGATTTTTAGCTTATTGGGCTTGTTTCTGATAATTTTCTCCATGTAATTTCCTCGTTTCAAACTAGTTTCTTATTTGTTACGTAATTCACACCTAAACTCCATTTTAACATTTAATTTGAAAAAATTCTCCTTTAATGGATGTATGCAGGGGATATTATCACCATATTATTAATTTAAATACGCCTGTAGCTGATAAGTGAGTGGTCATAATTTGATATAAACAAGTGGGAATGAACAGTATGGATATGTACACTTGGGACGTTGATCTTAAGGAGGGATTCTGTGAGATACTGTACGCGAAATGTGGAAATGAAACGAACGATGGTAATAAGTTTTGTGGACAGTGTGGAGAGAGTCTTAGTTATGCAGCAGTTAAGGGAAATCCAGTAAATCGTCATTCAAATAGTGATATAGAGGTGTTTTCATTAGTTGGTTTTATAACAGGATTAATATCTTGTTTTATTAATTTGTGGGGACTTGTTGGCATTATAGCTATCGTTTTTTCTATATTAGGTTTAAATAAAAAGGTGACAGGGACTAGTAAAGTGTTTGCTATCATAGGAGTTGTTTCTGGAATTATTAATGTTCTGTATGCGTTTATGTTAATTATTTAACTAAAAAATGCCCCTCTTTCATGAAAAGGGGCATTTTTTTAGTTATTAAGAAACAATAAAACTAAGCACGGATACGAATAAAGCAAATCCTAAAACCGTTCCGCAAACTTTCATATGACGTTTACGTCCCATCACAACAATTGCGACATATTCGCGAATCATTGCATTAGGCCAGTAATAAAATGCAGTTTTTGATCCGATCCCTTGGCTATTAAGACCAGCTTGTTTTGCATATATACCAGCACGGAAAAGGTGGAAATTATTCGTTGTAAAAATACTTCTATACTTACCTTCAGGATTTAAAGAATCCATAATTTCTTTAGAGAACGACATATTTTGATATGTGTTTACAGAGCGATTTTCTTGCACTGTATGTTCAAGCGGAATTCCTTTTTCAACAGCGTACTTTTGCATCGCTTCTGCTTCCGGAAGCCCTTCATCTGGACCTTGTCCACCAGAGAAAATAATTGTTGGTGGTGTATTCACAGCGGCTTGTTTCCAGTAAAAGTCGATCGCTTTATTAATACGACTTGCAAGTAAAGGTGGCACTTTGTCATTAATTAAGCCACTACCAAGAACGATGATGAAATCTTGATTACGCCTTGGTCTGTTGAATTGGTATAAAAAATAAGCAGTTAAGAAGTTAGATAAGTGTATAAAGAAATATACAGTTATAAGAGAAATACCAGCGAAAATAGGCTGGAAATGTGATGAGAACAAACTTGCTGGATTTATAATAGGGAGTAACATAAAGAATAAAATACCTAAAGCAGCAATGAGTGTTAAACAGTTAGTGAAACGTCTTCCTTCTCGTTTCATTAAAATTCTAGCATTCAGAAATAATCCAAACATTAAAGCGATAATACCAAAAGGAATCATAATGATAAGTGCTAAAATAGGTAGCAATATGATTGAATGCAGGGTATTATTGCCTGAATCATAGGATGTAATAGTGCAAAAAATAAGGAAAGAACAGAAAAAGGCATTAAATAAAAAACCGTTTATTATTTTCCGTGGATCTTTTAAGTAAGAGATAAGAAAAATAATAAACAATGTAAGAGGAATAATTCCGAAATACATAAATATAGTACACCTCAATTTGTATAATAATTTGACCTACATTCTATATTACATGATTTTATAATTGGAAATGAAAGAAAAAGGATTTCGAATTTTCTTAATAAAATATATGGATACATATGTTAAAATGTATTCAAGGCGATATATTAAAAGTAAAATGGTTGAAGAGGCACTCTGTGGAGTGTCTTTTTCTTTTTGGTATGTAATTATGCATATTATGTTTATTTTCAAGGGAAGAGGATTAAAATATAAGTTGTGGATACACGCTATAAAGCAGAATTTTATATTAATATTTATTTCTACTCTTTTGTACCTAACAATCTTGTAACAATTCATGATTCTGTTTTCTAGTGTGTGTTTACAAAAAGCGGGATGGGGTATATATAAACAGGGGAAAGGACGTCTTCTTGAAAGGCGTCTTTTTGTTTCTTAGTATAGATAATTTCCACTATTAACGTAGTGCAAACTATCTATACTAAACATTAGCAATCTTCCGTATAAAGATTATCAATTTACTATATATTCCAGCGGTGTTAAGCTACATATGAAAGGCTTTCTTTTTCAAAATATTACCCCTAATAAAATTTTGAAGAAGTCAACTGTCTCCAAACTTGCCATTAATGCTTAGAGAAAAAGCACTCAATTTGAGTGCTTTTTCTTATTGAAACATGCTATTTTTGTAGGCGATGTTCATAAAATAAAAGTAACGAAATGAAAGTAGGTGATAAAATGCCAGCTATTGTGGAAGGGGTTATTATTGAGAACTGTAACGGGACAATTAACTTAGGTGATAAATATAACGTACATCCAATTGAAAAAACGAAAGCTTATAATGGATCGGGATCTTCAAATACCGGATTAAATGTGAGGACATTCAGTGGTATTAGTACGGCAGATGTAACGGATAACGATGTGTATGACCAAGTAATTCAATCTACGTTATAATTTTTATATGTAAAATTGCATAAAATGATGTGCTTGCCCTGTGATACAATTTAGTTGTGAGCTGTTAGTGATTCTTCTTTATCGTAGTTGTTAGATTAGAAATGTAACATCTTATCGAAAATCATACGTAAAATAAAAAAGACACTTCAAACGAAGTGTCTTTTTCATTTTAGTGATATCCTTTAGCAGAGTCTTTATGAATTTTATTTTTAAATATGCTGTAGCTCCAAAGTTGATATCCAATAACGATTGGTACCATGACCATTGCAACGAAGAACATAATTTTTAAATTTAATTGACTACCAGCTGCGTTGTATAACGTTGTACTATAAGCGTCGTTAATACGAGATGGTAACATTCTTGGGAACATACCTGCAAAACCAGTTGTCATAAACATTGCGATTGTTAAGCAAACGAATGTGAATGCAAGGCCGATTTTATGTTTGTACACCATAATAAGTGTGAGTACACTCATTAACATTGCAAGTACTGGAAGAATGAATAGTACAGGATATTCCGTGAAGTTTTGGAATAAATTTGTACGATTTGCAGTTGCGACATAGAAGATAGCTAAAATGATAGCAGCTGCCATTGAAAATGGTCTTGCAATTTTATAAGCACGATCAGATACTTCGCCAGTTGTTTTAATCATAATCCAAAGGGCACCAGATACGACGAATATAGCAGTGAAGAAAAGACCGCCTAAAATACCATAATGGTTTAGTAAGCTAAGTAAAGTTCCTTCATAACCATCTTTTCCGATTTGCAGCCCGTAATACAGGTTAGCGAATGTAACACCGAATAAGAAGGCGATTAGGAAACTACCACTTGTAAATGCCCATTTACAAGTTTTTTGCCAAATTGGTGAATCGTCTTTATGCATAAATTCAAGTCCAGCGGCACGAGCAAATAGTGCAAGTAATACTAAAAATAGTGGTGTATATAGGTAGCTAAACATATTTGCATATGTGACTGGAAAGGCAGCAAATGTTGCACCACCAGCTGTAATTAACCATACTTCATTACCACCCCAGAACGGGCCGATAGCTTCTTGTAATTGATTTCGTTCTTGTCGGTCTTTCGCAACGAATGGGAAAATCATTCCGTTACCGAGTGCGTAGCCATCAAGAATGAAGTACACTGTCCAAATTACGCCCCATAAACCGAACCAGATAATTGCAAGCATATCATGAGACATGAGCCGCACCTCCTTCAGTAGCAGGTTCTTCTAATGCAGCGGGTCCTTTTTTCGCGAACTTCAGCATTAAGTATACGTCTGCAATTAAGAGTAAAGTGTAGAACAATATTAAACTAATTAATGAGAACCAAATTTGTGGAACTGATATAGGTGACACGGATTCTGCTGTACGCATTAGTTTATAAACTGTCCACGGTTGACGACCTACTTCAGCGACAATCCAGCCAGCATTAATTGCGATATATGGAAGTAAAACAGACCACATTGTAATTTTTAAATAACGTTTTGAGTTTTCTAGTTTTCCTTTTCGGTTTAAATAGAAACCGTACCAAGTTAATGCCATAAAGAACATGCCAAGTGCAACCATTAAGCGGAAGCTATAGTACACGAGGTTAACATTTGGACGATCTTCTTTTGGAATATCTTTTAAACCAACAATTTCTCCATCAAATGAGTTTGTATAGAAGAAACTTCCGAGCTTTGGAATAGTAAGTAGTTCAAAGTTTTTTTCATTTTTCACATCAGGAATTTGAATGATTGAGAAGCCTTGTCCTTTTCCGGTTTCCCAAACAGCTTCCATCGCAGCTCCTTTTGCTGGTTGATATTTAGCAGCTGATACACCGGATTGATGGCCCATAAATGGTGTAATTGTTGCGGCGAATAAACCTAACATTAAACCAAATTTAAATGATTTTTTGAAGAATTCCACTTCGTTTTTACGTAGTAAGTGATATGCACTAATTGCCATAACGAAGAAAGCACCGACAATATAACAACCAATTACAGTGTGGAAGAACATATTCCATGCATATGGATTTGTAACAAGTGCCCAGAAGTCATTTAATTCAGCGCGGCCGTTACGTACTACGTACCCAACAGGATTTTGCATGAATCCGTTTGCAGTAATAATCCAAAGGGCAGAAATATTTGTTCCAAGTGCAACCATCCACATACAGAAAGCACGGAATTTTGGTGAGATTTTGTCTTTACCGAATAACCATATTCCCATGAAAGTAGATTCTAAGAAGAAGGCAACGAGTGCTTCGATTGCGAGAGGTGATCCGAAAATATCCCCCATATATTTGGAGTACTCAGACCAGTTTGTTCCAAATTGGAATTCCATCGTAATCCCAGTTATAATCCCCATTACGAAGTTAATTGTAAAAAGTTTTCCCCAGAAATTTGCCATTTTGTGGTATGTTGGATTCAATGTGCGGGCGTATTGAGTTTCCATACATGCTACTAAAATAACAAGTCCGATTGTCAAAGGTACAAATAAAAAGTGATAAAAAATAGTAATTGCAAATTGAAAACGACTTAGTAACAGAACGTCGGACATAATAAATATTCACTCCTTTTTTACATTATCTACAATCAGTTTATAGTGAAAAAACGTTTAAAGTATGTGAGACTTGTTACAAAGGTGTGTGTATATTTTGAAAGAATTATGTCGATTATCTGAAAATATCCTTTTTTTACTATAAAGCAATATCCTTTTTGAGTTTTTCAAATTTTGGTACACTACATATGTAATGTAAATGAGAGAAAAGAGGGTTCTTTACTATGAAGTCATTAGAAGAGATTTTACAATACAATGAAAAATTCGTTGAAGAGAAAAAATACGAAGAGTATGAAACAGGAAAATTTCCAAATAAAAAAATGGTAATTATCTCTTGTATGGATACTCGTCTTGTTGAATTATTACCGAAAGCAATGAATATGCGTAACGGTGATGTGAAAATTATTAAAGTAGCAGGCGCTGTTATTTCACATCCATTCGGAAGTATTATGCGTAGTATTTTAGTCGCTGTATATGAGCTTGGAGCTGATGAAGTATGTGTTGTCGGTCATCATGATTGTGGTATGGCGAAAATTCAAGCAAGCAGTACAATTGAAAAAATGAAAGAGCGCGGCGTAACAGAAGAGAAATTAGATACACTTCGTTATTCTGGAATCGATTTAGAAAGATTCTTACAAGGGTTCTCTAGTGTAGAAGAAAGTGTAGAACATAGTGTGTCAATACTCCGCAACCATCCGTTACTTCCGGAAGAAGTACCTGTTCACGGTCTTGTTATAGATCCTGACACAGGAAAATTAGATTTAGTTGTAAATGGTTACGACAATTAAGAATTTACTTTGTCATCCTTTTTATCTGGGACAGGATCAAATCCTCCTGGATGGAAAGGGTGACATTTTAATATACGCTTACATGTAAGCCAAAATCCTTTGAAGGCACCGTGTTTTTGAAACGCTTCTAATCCATAATGAGAGCAAGTCGGATGAAAGCGGCACGTTGGCGGTGTCATCGGAGAAATGAACTTTTGATAAAAGCGTATAATACCGATAAAAATCTGTTTCATAATGGTCTCCTTTTCAGCATAGTCTTAAAGTATTATAGCACGACAGTACATAATACTTTACTAATGTGCATTTCCGTTATATCATATTGGATATAACGGAATTAAATTAAAAGCGGGAGAGATGTTGTATGCCATCAGTAGAAAGCTTTGAATTAGATCATACGATTGTAAAGGCGCCTTATGTAAGACATTGCGGAGTTCACAACGTAGGTAGTGACGGTATTGTAAATAAATTCGATATTCGTTTTTGCCAACCGAATAAACAAGCAATGAAACCAGATGTTATTCATACGTTAGAACATTTATTAGCATTTAATTTACGTAAATATATTGATCGTTATCCGCATTTTGATATTATCGATATTTCACCAATGGGCTGCCAAACAGGGTATTACCTTGTAGTAAGCGGGACACCGACAGTTCGTGAAATTATTGATTTATTAGAACTAACATTAAAAGATGCGGTTCAAATTACAGAAATTCCAGCTGCAAATGAAACACAATGTGGCCAAGCGAAGCTTCACGACTTAGAAGGAGCACAACGCTTAATGAACTTCTGGTTAAGCCAAGATAAAGATGAACTTGAGAAAGTATTTGGATAAGAATGAAAAACTGCCTGTGAAAGGGCAGTTTTTTTTATTTTGTTAAGAGAAAACTTGCTCTTCTTTTATGAAAGTATACTAGACACTCCAACATATAAAATAAAGACAGAACAGAGAAAATAAACAAATGCTTTTGCTTTTTGTCGCTCTTTTATTTCATCAATTCCAAAAAGGATAAACATAATACTTAAAAGGATATATACGAATGGTAAAAGCATAGAGAAGTTTGCAAAGAGGCTAAATAGGGCGAGAATAAGAGCGATAGTCACTATTATAATTTGAATGTTTTTTAACATGGAATCCTCCTTTAGAAGAGCAGTATAAATGGAATAACAAAAATAATGGCAAACATACTTAAACCGATGCTAATAGCTCCAATTTGCTTTTAATGCTTTTGAATCGTCTTAATTCCTACTAAAATGCCATACAAACTAAAGAGAAACAAAATGATAGGTGAAAAGATTTGAAAGTTCATTGTAAATGTGCTGTATAAACATAGAATTAAAGTAATAAAAACGATGATTAGTTGTATTTGTTTTATGTGCATTTTAGCCCCTTTTAAGTAGAAAGAGTTAGTTACCTGGAGATAATAATTATAATAGCGACGATTAAAGTAAATACGCCAGAAAAGAAGGAGAGTGTACTATGTACTTTCTTTCCTTTCTGTTTTTCTTCTGCGCTCATGATGAAAGTCATAATAGATAAGGCAATAAGCATATAGGGCATCGTAACAAGCGGGTTTGTAGATATTCCATATAGAGCGAGAGAGATGACAATAAGAGCGGATATGATGCGAAATGTTTTTAGCATACTACCACCTATCTTCTTGTAGTTTTAAATTAGCCTTCAATGTAATAACAGTTCGTAGTTGGTATTTAAAGTTTCATTCTACATGTAACGAAGGTAGTTCGATATTACAATGAAGAGCATAAGAATAGAAACGAAAAAATGCGAGATACCCATTGATTTTCTTCCGGATTTCAGTTCATTAATTCCTAGAAGAATAAAGAAACAACTGAGAGCAAATTGCATGTATGGGAGAAGTGTGAAATTATCGGTAGCAAGAGAATAAGTGCAAAGAGAGATTGTGAGAAGCATGAAAAAATAGCGTATTCCAGTTAGCATCGAATTCCTCCTTTAAAGAGACTATTTATCGAAATATTTCTGAGAAGCCAAGAAATAAAGCAACAGCTCCTCCTAACAGAGCAAGTATGCTACCACCTTTTTGCTGTTTCAAGATTTCCTCTATACTAATAATGAAAGCCATCCCCCCTAAAAAGATGAACATATAAGGCATGATTTCCCTATTACCAGTAAAAAAGCTATAGATTGCTATAGATAAAGCAATAAGTGATAAAGTAATCCGTAATCCTTTCAGCATAAAAGACCCTCCTCTATTTTATGTAGGTAATGATAAAAACAAGCCAAATGAAAGCACCAGCAACAATGCAAATAAACCCGGTTCCTGAATCCTTCTTTTTTATTTGCTCAATTGCGATGAGAAACATTAAAGCTCCTAATAGAAATTGTGAAAGTGGTAGAAAGTTATTTTGACCTGTATAGAGCCCAATTGCCGACATAATTATCACAGTGAGTGCGATTGCGATGCGAAGTATACGAAGCATACTATGATTCCTCCTTATTATTTTTCGAGTAAGGGTTATCGTCGGGCTTATCAACAGAATGTTTATATGCGTAGCCTTTATTAATCGTCATAACGGAGAGTACTAATATGATCAGTACGATTATAATGCCGATAATTAATATTTTGAGCATGAAATCCCTCCTTTTCTTTATTTTACATAATTTTGTAATTGATGAAAACAATAGAAATTAAAAGGATGAAAGAAGGGTGTTACATGGAGAATAAAAAAACATATTATATATCAGTTGGAAATGGTCAAATTTCGCAAGTGAAGACGGCGGATACGTATAATTTTGAAATTTATGCAAATGACGAAGAGATTACGGAGTTAAGAGAGTATTTTGATCAAGCGTATGAAGAGGACTTAGGTTCATATGTACGCTCCCACGTTCCATTCGTTGAGTATCATCACGATTCGAATAATGATCGATATGATGAACAACTACAAAAAGCATATAAAATGATTTATGATCTAGGGAATCATGAAACGAAAGAATTAGTCGCACAAATGGGAATAATCAATGGATTGTAATTGGATAATATTATGCAGAAAAGCGAGAATATGCTACAATTTGTGGTAGGAAAAACTTGTAATCATCAATAGGGGAGTAATGGCATGTACAAATTTAAAGATTATTACCACAACACTGTACAATTATCGTTTGAACGTTACCCATTTTCTCCTGAGCCAAAGCATGTTTGGGTTGTATGCCGGTACGGGGATCAATGGTTATTAACGCATCATTTACGCCGTGGTCTTGAATTTCCAGGTGGTAAAGTAGAACTCGAGGAAACACCGGAAGAAGCGGCAGTTCGAGAAGTTCATGAGGAAACCGGCGGCATAGTTTCTGATTTAACTTACTTAGGGCAATACAAAGTATCCGGAAAAGACAAAATAATCATTAAAAACATTTATTTTGCAACAATTAGTGCGGTAGAGCAACATACGCATTACGAAGAAACGAAAGGGTCTGTTTTATTAAAAGACATTCCTGATAATATTAAAACTGATAGAAAATTTAGCTTTATTATGCGCGATGATGTATTAGCGCGTACGATGAAACATATAGAAGAAATCGGCTGTTTTACGAAGTAAAATGGCCGGTTTCTTTTTTTATGTTCAAAATGTAAATATATCTTTATATTACTTTGGGTATATTATACAATTTTGTAAAGATATATTTACATTTTAGGAGGTGAAAAGGTGGATAACAGAAAAGAAACAACTGTCTCTGTTTCAATGGTTAAATTAAATATTTATTCATTTTTTATAATATTTGCTCTGGCGATTGGAATTGGTTATTTACATGCGCTTTTTTCAGGCGAGTTTCAAATTGAAATTACATTGCCGATTATGTTTCTTTTGATTATTGGAATGATTATTCTCGTTTGTATTCATGAGGCAATACATTTAATTGGATTTCGTTATATCGGAGGTGTTCCGTGGAGTGAACTAAAATGGGGCGTCAATTGGAAATTAGGTGCTGCATATGCTCATTCTAAACAGGTGATTACAGTAAAGCAAATGAAGACAGTGTTAATGCTTCCGTTTTTACCAACTGGAATTTTACCAATTGTATTGGGATTAGCTATGAATCTGGAGCCACTCTCATTTTTAGGGATTCTACTAGCAGCAGGTTGTATCGGTGACATTGCTTTATATAAAAAAGTTTCAAAGTTTCCAGATGATGCGCTAGTTAAAGATCATCCGAGCAAACCGCAGTTTACAGTATATGAATAATAAAGGAAGAGGAGGCACTTTTGAAAAATGGCCTCTTTTTTGTTTGTCAGCTTTTGTCGGTAAGCCGATGTTTCTTGTTGAATCGCTGATAAAGTGAAATTTCATTTACTATCGTCTTGTTTTTCTCTCCACCTCTAAAAACGAAAGCACCTCTAATAAATCATCCACCACACGTGAATGTTCAAAGTCACCCCAAAATGAATCTCTCTTCCAAACGCCAAGAATGCCTATTTGTTCAGCTCCTATTACGTCATTTTCTGGATGGTCTCCAACGTAAAGGCATTCTTCTGCTTTTACGTTTAGCTTTTGCAAAGCTCGTTCGAAAATCTCAGGATGTGGTTTTTTCATTCCTTCTGCTTCTGAAATGAAAATTGTGTTTGTATACGTATGTATGTTTAGTGCTCGAAGGTTGCTCATCTGAAATTTAGTAAAGCCGTTTGTAATAATACCAATTTTAATGTTTCGCTGAGTTAGTTGTTGAAGTAATTCATGCATGTTTTGGAAAGGAATACAATGATGTTGGAAGTTTGTAATGTAGTCGTGCAGCAGTTGCTCTTGCGTTAAAGTGGTAATGTTGTATTCGCAAAGGAGAGTGGAATATACCTTATCTTTCCACGTGTAACCATTATTGTCGAGTTCGAGAAAACGAGAGCAATACTCGAATTTTTCTATGTTTATCAAATGAAAGGCGAAGCGATTATATTGATCACGAATAAATTGCTCTAGAGATTGGCGACGATCTAATAGTGTTCCATCTAAGTCAAATAAGACTGCTCGAATCATGGGAAACCTCCATACAGCTTTTATAATTAATTATCGCATATTCGTTAAAAAATGATTATGATATTTTTGTAGAATGGAATAATGGAGGTGCGTATGAAGAAACTGTATGGCAAGTTAATGTGTTTTATGATTTCAACGGGCTTAGTAGCTGGATGTGATATGTCGGAGCAAACTTCGAAAAGAGAGAAAAAAGATGTGTGCGAAACGACAGAAGAATGCACACAAATAGGTGATAAAACACTTCAAAAAGTATATAAAAAGATAGATGGACTTTCAGAACTTGAAGTACTAGAGGATTATGATTTAGAAGGACATTCAAGTAACGATATGAAAGAAGCAGAAATGAAAAAAAAGGATGATGAAAATTATTTCTTTTTAGCTTCTTATTATATCGATGGTGATGAAATTGTAGATCCTTATTTCGATAAACTAGATCGCAAACGATTGAATAAGGCTTTTGCGGAGGATAAGGACGCGAAAGAAGAAGTATTAAAGCAACGTCAAGATAGGGATTATCATGAATCGTTATGGGAGATGTATAGCACGATTATTCCTGCTAAGTATCGAACTGACATAAAAGAGTTTGATATGGTAACAGATGGATACGATGGAATTGTGGCTCATGTTATGCCAAGTATGGAGTATCCGAAAGAGTGGACCATTAGTTTAGATACGCTTGATTCTGCAGTAAATATCGATCAAGTGATGAAAACATTAATACATGAGACGGCTCACGTATTGACGCTGGGACATAAACAAATACCAGTAAATGAAAAGTACTTAAAGGCTTTTGAAGAAGATAAAGATATTTCATCATACCAAAATAAATGTAAATCTCTTTTCTTACAAGAAGGATGTGCGAAGGAGAGCTCTTATATAAATCAATTTTATAATTCTTTCTGGAAACCAATTGACCAGGAGTGGACAGAAAAGAAAGTGGAAGAAAGCGAAGAAGCTCAAATTGAATTTTTTAAGGAAAAGCATGGTGAGTTTGTTTCACTGTATGGGACGACAAATGTAGCAGAGGATATTGCGGATACATTTACAGCGTTTATTTTACAAGATTCAAAAAAGGTGAAAGAAGGAACAGAATTAAAATATAAAAAAATTGTCTTTTTCTATCAATTCCCCGAGCTTGTAAAAATGAGAGCGGAAGTGTTAGCGGGATTATATGATGTTTCGAAAACGATAGAACAACCAAGTGGACACTAATGCGAATTATGTGTTCGATATATTTTAGCCAAGGGAAAACGTGAAGAATTATAGTTCTTTGCGTTTCTTTATGTTGATAAAATTGAAAATTCTGTCTTTTTTAAAAAAAGAAGAAGGAACTGAATCATTAAAATAGAATTAGTATAAAAACGTCACAAATTAGACACAATTATAATGCGCATAGTATAGGGGCTATAAGTTTACTCTCGAGGAGGTAATGAAACGTATGAAAACGATTCTTGCTGTTGCTGGTCTCATTTGGGTAATGTCTCACGGTTTTCCGATTTTTGAAGGGGAGCAAATTCGTAGTGCATTAAATAAAGAGTTTAATGATTATCATATTATTGATCGAAAAGATAATGTCGTTACGGTGCGTGTGAAAGATTGTTTCCATACAGTTACGGTTGCTAATGGGAATATTGCAGACGATTCGAAAATGTGTGATAAAAGGTAAGAGAAAGAAGCTGACTCTAGCATATCGCTCTAAGTCAGCTTTTTTTTCGTTTTCCAATAAGGAGTTTTTCAAATGCCTCGACAAATACATACATAAGAGTTGCGAGGACGCAAGTGAGCAATACACTGAGCAAGACGAGTGTGAAGTTAAAGACTTGGAATCCGTAGCTAATTAAATAGCCAAGTCCTTGTTTAGAAACGAGGAGTTCCCCGAAAATAACACCGACCCATGATAAGCCAACATTCACTTTTAACGTTGAAATAATTGCAGGGAAAGATGAAGGGAGAATAACGTGCTTATAGCATTGCCATTTATTTGCGCCGAATGTGTCCATGACCTTAATATAGTTGGAATCGACTTCTTGAAATGCGCTGTAAATAACGAGAATGGTAATGATGATAGAGATGATTACCCCCATTGCGATAGAGGATGAAATATTTGGACCGAAAATAACAATGATGATTGGACCGAGTGCAACTTTTGGCATTGCATTTAGGACGACGAGATAAGGATCAAGTACGCGGGCCAAAAGTGGCATCCACCAAAGGAGAGTAGCAATAATAGCTCCGAGTACAGTTCCGAGAATGAAGCCTACTCCTGTTTCAAGTAATGTCGTCCATATGTGGACCCAAAGTGAACCGTCAATCCATTTCGTTAAAAAGAGATCCCAAATACTTGAAGGAGAGCTAAAGAGTAAAGGATCAATCCATTCTTTTTTACTAGCTATTTCCCATAGTGCAAAGAAAAGAACAAGAAGTACAAGTTGTAAAGAGCGAGCTAACCATGCATGTTGTCTTTCTTTTTTTCGAAACTGTTCATGTAGTTGTTTTATATTATCCAATTCGTTCCAGCTCCTTCCATATTTCTTGGAAGAGGGATGGGAAGTCATGGTGGTGGCGTGCTTCTAACGGCGATAAGGAACGGATACTTTCTGGGACGATGAACGTTTTTGCGATTTTTCCAGGGTTCGCCTGCAGTAAATAAATACGATCACTCATCGCAATTGCTTCTTCAATATCATGTGTCACAAGTAGGGATGTTTTCTTATAGTTACGTAGTAATGTGAAGACGAGATCTTCTAGTTTTAATTTTGTTTGATAATCAAGAGCGGAAAATGGTTCATCTAACAATAAAATTTTTGGGTCGGTCGCTAATGTTCGAACGAGTGCAGCACGTTGGCGCATACCACCGGATAGTTCACGAGGGTATTGCTGTTCTATATCATATAGGCCGACTTGTTTTAAAAGCTTTAATGTATGTTCTTTCGTATTTTCATCATAAACCTTCCGAATATGAAGTCCGAGCATAATATTTTCTTCAATTGTTTTCCAAGGAAACAAGTAATCTTGCTGGAGCATATAGCCCATAGATGGGGTCTTAGTTGTAATCGGTTCACCATCTAAAAATACGATACCTTCAATTGGATCGAGTAGCCCTGCGATGATGGAGAGGAGCGTTGTTTTTCCGCAACCACTTGGACCAAGGATTGAAATAAATTCGCCTTCGTCTACTTGCAAACTCATATCTTCAAGAATAAGTTTGGCATTTTCTTTTGCAAAAAAGCAGTGAGAAACGTTACGTATTTGTAAAAAGCTCATACACTTCGCCTCTATTTCTTAATAACGCTTTCGGCAATTTTTGTATTGACGAGCGCTTCATGTGGAACTTCTTTTTGTAATTCACCAGATTCTTTCATAATCGTTTGGAGTTGTTTCCATTCTGCATCATCTAATAATGGATTTGTCGCATATGAATGTTGTTTTTTGTAGCGCTCAATTACTTTTACTGAAATGTCTTTTGAAGTGTCTTTAAATAGTGGTGAAACGGCATCGGCAATCTCTTCTGGACTATGTGTATCAACCCATTGCTGCGCTTTATATAGTGCGCGCGTGAATTTTTCTGCAGCAGCTTTATCTTTCTTTAAGAAACTTTCTTTTGCCATAAACGTTGTATAAGGGACAGTACCAGATTCAGCTCCGAAAGACGCGACGATATAACCTTTTCCTTCTTTTTCAAGTATACTTGCAGTCGGTTCAAAGAGCTGTACAAATTCTCCCGTACCAGATGCAAAGGCATTTGCAATATTAGCAAACTCGATATTTTGAATTAAGTTCGTATCTTTGCGAGGGTCAATGCCATTTTTCTTTAAAACGTATTCACCAACCATTTGCGGCATGCCGCCTTTACGCTGTCCTAAAAACGTAACGCCTTTTACGTCGTTCCAATTAAAAGAGTCTAATTTTTTACGGGAAACTAAAAATGTGCCATCTGTTTGTGTAAGCTGTGCAAAATTAATGACAGGATCTTTTGCTCCTTGTTGATGAACATAAATAGACGTTTCTGAACCAACGAGAGCAATATCAATTCCGCCAGATAAAAGGGTGGTCATCGTTTTATCTCCGCCAGCTGTTGTTTGTAAGTCAATATTTAAGCCTTCATCTTTAAAAAATCCTTTTTCAATTCCAACATATAATGGTGCGTAGAAAAGAGAGTGTGTAACTTCGCCAACGCGAATTTTTTGAGCTTGTTCTTTCGTACTTTCCTTTGTACTACTACAAGCAGCGAATGTGAAAACAGCTAGTAACATGATGCAAAAAACGGTTATTAATTTTTTCACTATATGACACCTCCTAGAAGTCAATCTACAAGCATAATATGTAGGTAAGTGCCCATATGTGAGTATATATAGCAGGAATTTTTTGGGTAGTAAAGAAGTACAAATATAAGGGGTGATAAAATGGATTACGAATACGATGATAGCGTACATTTACATCTTGATTATTTCGGAACTGAATGTGATATGGAATCGATTGCTTATAAGAGGAAGCATGAAGACGTGTGGGATGTGTATTTTAATTTTGGAGTATACGGTCTTCAGAAAGAGGAGATAGAGACAGGTCGGTTTATGGACGAATATGCTGGTTATTACGTTTTTTCTGTACATGCTCGTGATTTGAGCTGGGAATTTGGAAGTGCTCAGTTTGAGGAATGGGTTTTGAAGAACCATATAGTAGAAAGAACGCTTCAAAAATAGGGAGGAATTTTGTGTTTGAATTTCTCATCTTATTGCTTATTTGTGTAATTGGAATTTACATCATGCAAGTGCTCACTTACCGATTCGCAAAGAAAAATATTCATAAATATAAGGAAATGAAATGGATTCATATGTGGCTAGACATGACTATGAAAAAGG
Organism: Bacillus sp. MYb56; assembly: GCF_002976445.1. Lineage (NCBI taxonomy): Bacteria > Bacillati > Bacillota > Bacilli > Caryophanales > Bacillaceae > Bacillus > Bacillus sp. MYb56. The sequence goes on along the minus strand of NZ_PCOH01000017.1, from coordinate 87,481 downwards.
GTCCGAGATTAGATTTGTTTGATTTTGTACTTATAGTAATCGTAAGTATCATATGGAAAATATGGATGCTTCCTCTTGTATAGTAAACATGCTAATCATCGTATCCTAATAAATAACGAAAAGAACCTGTCATATGACAGGTTCTTTTCTATTTGTAGCATGTAGTGTTACATGGAAAATCCAATGTATACGACAAATTACGACAAAGGGGTTTATACATATTTGTTATTCTATTAAAGGTCATTATTTGTAATGTATATATAGGAGGATTTTTTAATGTTAAAGAAATTATTATTATTTTTGCTTATGAGCTTATGTGTAGTGGTTTTAACAGCTTGTAAAGATGAAGAGGAAAAGCTGAAAGCATCGGAAGAACAGAAAATAGATGAGAAGAAAGTTGAAGAAGATAAGAAGGTAGAAGAGGAAAGCAAACAAGAAGAGCAGCAAAAGGAAGAGGAAGAAAAACGTAAGCAAGAAGAACAACAAAGGGTAGAGGAAGAAAAACGTAAGCAAGAAGAGCAGCAGAAGATTCAGCAACAACAGTCTGCACAACAAGAGAGAACACAAAAACAAGAAAAAACAACAGAAGCAACAGGTGGTAAACCGACAAGATCACAAATTTCGGTTGGTTCACATGTAGTTATTCAATTAGATAAAGATTATAGTAAAACAGTGAGCGGTGTTGTGAAAGATATTTTAACAAACACGGAAACACATACGTACGGAATTAAGGTTCGATTACAAGATGGACAAATTGGCCGTGTTCAAAGTGTTGGATAAATAAAAAAAGAGGTCGTCCATTTTTGGACGACCTCTTTTTTTATTATGCTTGGCTAGTGCGGAAAAATGGAAGCTTCTGCACAGCGTAAACTAACCCGTATGCAAGAATTAAGCACATAAGAGGGTTAATGAAAAATCCGTAGCGATTAATTGCTAAGAATAAGTTTGAGAAGATGATGTAAATAACAGAACTTGCTACTAGCATCATAACGCGCTTATGCTTAAATGAATTTAGCATGAAGCAGAAACTGCTCAAGAATGTACCGATGATAAAGACTCTATGACACATTTGTATAAAGTTATGAATACGGTATTGGTCTACAGCAGGAGCTGTTTTGAATAACTCAATTGTTTTACCGACAGTGAACCAAGAGAACCAATATGTGAAGTCCGTTTTAAATCCATTTTTGATTAAATCTTTTGCGTATGCATTTTTATCATCTAAGCCCTGGGCTTTCATTTGGTTAACTACATTTTCATAGCCAATTTTGTTAAATGGATCTGCACCGGCAATTAATGGGTCTGCACCTTGGGTTGAGAATAAGATAAATTGATTGAACGCTAAATAGTTACGAACAACCCAGGCACCGATAATAAAGAACGGGCCAATGAACCATAATAATCCAATTCGAATTGAGTCTTTAAATCCATATGTGAATAAGACGACAAGAACAGGAATGAGCATCATTGGAGCTGGATTTGGGCGGAACATAAGTAAAATGGAAACGACAATTCCAAACCATATATGGAATTTTGCTTTATTGTATTTCCATGCGAGAACAAATACATACACGCTTAACGATAATAAGAATATTGAAGGAACTTCTGTTAGTAATGTACGGAAGTATGTATAGTTACTTGGATAAATAGCATATAAAATACTCGCAACAATTCCATAAATATTCTTTTCAAATAACTCTTTCCCTATTAAGAATACTAATAACACTGTGCAAAGGTTTAGTATCATATTAATAACAGTTGCTACGTAATAGTAAGGAAGTGATGTAACATCAGAAATAATCATAGCACCAGCTAATAATAGCGGCTGACCTGGTGTGATGTATGCATTTTTTCCAGGCACTTCACTAGGTTCTAAATAAACATAGCCAAATACACCATGTTTTAATAATTGTTCAGCTGTTAACGAATAGTTAAAGGCATCATTTGCACCATATGTTACTTTGACTAACTCTCCATCTAATCCTGGCTGTTTTACTAGACAAAAAACGTGCAGTAGGAAAGAAAGCGCCAAAATTACATATACCGCTTTAGGTAGATTTTTAAACTTATTTAGCAAAAATGAGCATCTCCTTTTTTATTGTTTCTTTCGTATTTTCATGATAAAACCCTATTAGTATTAAGGTTTTCCAAAACATAGTTATTATATCATAAAGTGGAATGAAGGAATTTAGTTTTTTAAGAATGAATAGTTGGTATTCCAAAAATTAACTGTTGATTAAGGGAGAATTAAGAAACTACAGTTATAGTAGAATCCAGTGTGAAGACGAAATGCGTGAAGTATGTTATCTTAATAGAAACTGTTTTTACGGTGCGGGGTGAAATTAATAAACAGAAAAGAGGGAATGAATTGAGGTGTGATTTTTCATTTCATCAGCCAAGAAGAAGTATATTAATTTCAGCGATGTTAAGTGGCCTAGTAACCCTATATGTAATACCCACACTTTTTTTGATTTTAAAATATTTTAGTTTAGATACGATGAAAGATATGTTAAATCAAAAAATTGTCTTAAGTATAATGACAATTTTGATGTGGATTGTACTATTGTATGTTGCGCATTTGAATAAAGATATTGTTAATAAATTTAAACCGATTATTCGGATTTATATTAGAATGTTTTTAGTAGCGCATGTGGTTACTTTGCTTTTTATTTTCACGCAAAATAATATGAATCTCGTAAATACACTGAATTGGATTTACAATTATAACGCACAGTTTATATTTAGTTTAATTGTAATTTATGCGATATATGTTTTGGTGTATAACGTGCTTGGGAAAGTTTTTTTGAGTACTATTTTGGCAAGCATTTTGCTAATCATTTTGGCTATTGTAAATCACTTCAAAATTGTTTTTAGGGGAGACCCACTATATCCTTCTGATTTTACACAGATTGGACATATGCAATCTGTTATACCAATGGTGATGGATTATTTTAGTTGGGGTTATATTCTTCTTGTTATTGTAAGTGTTGTTGTCTGTATTTTGGCGGGTATGTATGTGAGGAAGTATATTCAAAATGTAAAAGTTCATGCAGGCGTACGAGTTCTATTTATAATAGGATCCGTTTTTATTTTATATGTGTATGGTAATTTTACGAATACGTTTATAAATAAATGGTTTCAAAAGTCGGGTATAGAGTTCGTTTTGTGGGATCAAAATGAAAATTATGCTTCAAATGGTTTTGTGCTAGGATTTATAAGTAATTTAGATACGACAGTCATTGAAAAGCCGAAAGATTATTCAAAAGAAAATATGCTTCAAATAGCAAACGATATAAAGAAACAATATAGTAGCAATATAGGGGCGCAGAAGCAAAAAGAGAAACCGAATATTATTTTTGTAATGAGTGAATCGTTTTGGGATCCAACGAAGTTAACGAACCTGTCCTTTAGTGAAGATCCTTTACCTAATTTGCATCATTATATAGAAAGTTTTCCTGGTGGACAAACTATTTCTCCTGCATTTGGAGGAAATACTGCGAACGTTGAATTTGAGGTATTAACGAGTTATTCAATGAGTTTGTTAAAACCAGGATCTATACCGTATCAGCAAGTTGTTACAAATAAGAAAGAAATTCCATCAATTCCTCGAGCTTTGAAAAAAGAAGGGTATTATACAAGTGCAATTCATTCGTTCGGTCGCTCATTCTTTAAACGGGATGATGTATATAAAGTGTTAGGATTTGATAAGTTTAATGCACAAGATACGATGGAAAATGTAGAAGTTGATGGAGATTATATTAGCGATCTATCTATGAGTAAAGAGATAATAGCTGAATTAGAGAAGCAAAAGAAACCTACGTTTGTTCATGCAGTTACGATGCAAAATCATTTTCCATTTACAGAAGGAAGATTTGGTGAAAATCAAATAGAGATTAGTGGATTAGAAAATGAAGAGTCGAAGGCTGAATTAGAGACTTATACAGAAGGGTTAAGACGTTCAGATGAAGCTCTTCAATATTTAATAGAGGAGCTAGATAATTTAGATAGACCTACATTATTAGTATTCTTTGGGGATCATCTCCCATCACTAGGAACAAATAAATCTCTTTATAAAGAGACTGGTTATATAACAAATGAAAAAACGCCAAGTGAACGATTAGCGATGGCGCAAACGCCGTTATTAATGTATGCAAATTTTGATATGCCAAATGACAATTTAGGTTTAGTAAGTCCAATCTATTTTTCAAATCTTGTCTTTGATTATGCTGGATTAAATAAGGTACCGTTCTATCAATTTTTATCGAAGTTATATGAAGAAATTCCCGTACTTCGTGATGAATTGAAGATAGGAAAAGACGGAGAAGCAATAAAAAGTTTAACAGAAAAACAAAAAGAAATGTTAAAGCAATATGAGTTTATTCAATATGACTTACTCATCGGAAAGCAATATAGTAAGGATATATTATTTAAATAGGCGACAAAAAAGAACTTGTATACGATACAAGTTCTTTTTTCATAGTATTTAACGGGATAACCAGACAAGCTAGGTTTAGGGAGTATTACTTGTACATTTAGTATAAATTAAAATAGAGCCGTTTTAATAATTGATTTGTGAGAAGTGTGTGAATTTTCATCTAGTATATAATTGGACAATTTGTTTAATTTTAATAGAATCAGTTCCAGATTTATTATTAATTTTTAGTTTACAATTATTTGTTGTGTGGATTTATAAACAAACAGGATTTCGAGTTGTTAGTATTTATGCGTTTAACGATGAGCGTGTTTATTTTTTACCTATTCTTTGTATGACTATTGTTCCAACTTTTCATTTTTTCCGCATTATCGTTTTATTTTTAATGGAGGAGAAGAATAAGCCATATGTGGAATTTGCTCGTGCAAAAGGTAGTTAAGAAAAAAGAATTTGCCGTAAGGGCAAATTCTTTTTTTACTGTAAAGGAACTATGAATTTAAAAATTTTATCAGTTCCTTATTTAATTCATCCGCTTGATCGATTGGAGAGCCGTGGCCACTATTTGTAAGAGGATATAGTTCAGAGTTTTTAATTCGCTCTTTTGTTAGCTCAGCACTTTTATAAGGGATGAGTTGGTCGTGAACACCGTGGAATATTTTTGTTGGGACGTTAATTTTACTTAAGTCCTTCGTTACGTCTTCGTTTGCAGCGGCTTGCAAAATTTTGATGAGAGCATAAGAAGCGGACTGCATACCGAGATAAGAAAACCATTCTAACGTGGCAGCTCCTAAGTTTCTATTAAAAAATGATAAAGATACATCACTTAGAAACTTAGGTAAATTTACATACATTTGAGCAATCAGAGCATCTGCTTGTTCTTTCGGTACGCCGTAAGGGGATTCTTGGTTTTTCACGAAAGAAGGAGAGACAGCATCCACTAATGCAAGTTTGGAAATACGACGCCCATTATATCGTGACATATACCGAATAGAGAGAGCACCACCGACTGAGAAGCCGACTAACGTAGCATTTTCTATTTGAAGTGCATCTAATACAATTGCGATATCATCAGCTAAACGATCATAAGTGTAACCAGTCCATGGTTTATCAGACTGTCCGTTTCCTCGTATATCCATGGCGATGCAGCGGAAACCATGTTGTGGTAAGATATTAAATTGATATTGGTACATTTGATGATTTAAAGGCCAGCCATGAACGAAGAAGACAGGTTTACTTCCAGGGCCTGGGTTAATATCCTCAACAAAAATGTGTACATCTTTTTCCACTGTAACGAACATGATGTATCCTCCTCATGCATTTTAGTAGGCTCTCTCCCAAAATCGCTGTTTTGTCATTGCCTGAATAAATTCATTCGCAAGTAAGGTAGGATTTTGTTCTGTTATAACGCCAGGTTTTCCTTCGATGTTTAAAGATTGAACAATAGTAGTTCCATTTTGGAAAGCGCCAATTGGCTTAAAGTGATTATACGATTCTACGACGAATGAACTTGCCTTGTTAAGAAAATGATCATTAATATTTCCACCAATAAGAAGTAGCCCATCATAAAGAAGTGGTGATCCTGTTAAGAAAGTATCATTCACTTCCCACTGTCCATTTTGAGAGCCTTGCACAAAACCTAATCGTTCGGAAATAATAACGGGCTGAAGACCGGCTTGTTTGAATTGATTTATAATATATTGTGCGTTTTGACCGTCATATCCGTTTGCCACAATGACGCCTACTCGTAATGTATTTGGGCTGAATGTTGTATGTTCCATACTTAGTGCTGGTGAGGATTTTGTAACATTTGATTCTTGAACATTTGGTACTGTTGCCCCGACTGCTTCAGCTACTAAAGTAGCTAATTCCGTACTTATATGACCAATCATACCTACGACTTGTTGGCGAACTGATTTACTTTTTACTTTTCCTAATTCAAAGGAAAAGGCCTGCATAATATGGATTTTTTCGACGTGGCTCATACTATTCCAAAATAAACGGGCTTGTGAGAAATGGTCTTTAAAACTTGCGGCTGTCTCTCTTGTTTTATGTCCAGAAACAGTAGAAGGATATGTAACGAAACCGCCTTTCGTACCAGGTACAGTAAAGGGAGAGTTATTAGCTAAAGAGTTATTATGGTAAGCGACTTTTCCTTTATCAATTATATATTTAGACGCACCATCTCTTTGATTGTTATGAAAAGGACATACCGGACGATTAATCGGTAACTCTTGATAGTTTGTACCGACGCGTGCTAATTGTGTATCTGTATAAGAAAAGAGTCTACCTTGTAAGAGAGGATCATTTGTAAAATCGATACCGCGGACGATGCTTCCAGGGTGCAGTGCGACTTGTTCTGTTTCCGCAAATACGTTATCAACGTTTCGGTTTAACGTCATTTTTCCGATGATCTTAACAGGGAAGTCTTCTTCCGGCCAAATTTTTGTTGCATCTAATATATCGAAATCGTATTTAAATTCATCCTCTTCTTCTAAAATTTGAACGCCAAGTTCGTACTCAGGGTAGTTTCCGGCATTAATATTTTCCCATAAATCACGGCGATGATAATCTGGATCAGCGCCGCCTAGTTTTTGAGCTTCATCCCAAATTAACGAGTGAACGCCAAGCTTTGGCTTCCAGTGGAATTTTACGAATCGTGACTTCCCATGTTTATTAACTAAACGAAATGTATGAACGCCGAACCCTTGCATCATTCGAAAACTTCTCGGAATTGTGCGATCCGACATAATCCACATCATCATCGCAGCTGATTCTTGATTATTGGCGATAAAGTCCCAAAAAGTATCGTGTGCTGTTTGTCCTTGGGGAATCTCATTATGTGGCTCTGGTTTAAGAGCATGAATAAGATCCGGAAATTTAATACCATCTTGAATGAAGAAAATCGGAATGTTATTACCCACTAAATCGAAATTTCCTTCCTCTGTATAAAACTTAACAGCGAATCCTCGTACATCTCGGTTCGTTTCATTTGCACCTTTTGATCCAGCAACTTCAGAAAAACGAATAAAAATAGGTGTCTTTTTAGATGGGTCTTGTAAAAAATGAGCCATTGTTAAGTCTTCTAAAGAATCATATAGCTCAAAAACACCATGTGCTCCGTAACCGCGGGCATGAACGACTCTTTCAGGAATTCGTTCACGGTCAAAATGAGCGAGTTTTTCTCGCATCAGGAAATCTTCTAAAAGTGTAGGACCACGATCGCCGGCGGTTAAAGAGTTTTCATCATTTGAAATTTTGACACCCGTATTCGTTGTCATCTCTTTTCCTTCATTGTTTTTCGTAAAGGATTGTAACTGTTCTATCTTCTTATTTTCACGACCGTCCATATAAAGCACCTCCCATATTATACGTATTATTGTTCATGGTTTTTATGCTTACATATGGTATGGGGAAGTATATTATCTATGGATTGATTTTCCTCATTTGTTCAATTTATCTTTGTTTGTCTATGAAAATCATTTATTATAATAAATGGTATTCTTTTGAAGGGGTGTTGAAGTGGAAGAGAGTTTTCTATCAGCTAAAGAAGAAAAGAAAAACGCTAAGATTTTCTTATGGGTAATACATGTTATTTTAATTGTATACGAGGTTGCATACGCGATTATATTAGAAGATACAATGCCTTTAGCAAATTGGCATAAAGGGATATGGAAGCTTGCATATATTATGGCTATATTAGGTATTAGTGTTTACTTATTTGAGAGAGAAAAAGCATATTTAGTTAAATATACATATTTATTTGCATACATGATCGCAGAGACTTTTAATATTGGATGGTATGCTTTTCATAATACAATAGCATTTGATGAAGGGAATGTAATTGAATATATTTTCATTTTCTTCGTACCGATCTTTTTGAGTAAAAGATATTTATTTGTCTTAGCGCCATTCCTTATAGGGAAATATATGATATACCTATTTGTATTTGGAGAACTTAACCTGTTTATGTCTCTTGTTATAAATATGGTGTTACTTTTCGTGTCATTTATTATTTTAAATCGATTTTTACAATATCTTTCAGCAGTAAAGGGACGTATTGCAGAGGCAAGTCATTCACAAAAATTGGCGGTTATCGGAAAAATGGCAGCGACAGTCGGACATGAAATTAAAAACCCACTTGCTTCATTAAAAGGGTTTACGCAATTACAAAAAGAGAAACACGAAAAAGATGCAACATATGAACAAATGATTCTCGAAATCGAAAATATGAATAATATGATTAGTGAATTAATGGAGGTTGCTGCATGTAAACCTTCTGTTTATGAAAAACACATTGTAAGTGATGTTTTAGTACAAGCGGTAGAAAACATGCGCGGAAAAATGAACGAGTTAAATATAAATTGTACCTTTAATGAAGAGCAAAATAGAAGCGAAATTGAATGTGATAAACGCAAATTAAAAGGAGTATTTTTGTATGTTATTAAAAATGCTTTAGAGGCAATGGAACATGGCGGAACATTAAAAATACAAGTTGAAAATAAAAAAAGAGATTATGTAATAGTAAGTATAGTAGATAGTGGTTTTGGGATAAAAAAGGATAATTTAGGACGAGTTAAGGATGCTTTTTATACAACGAAGCAAGATAGAATTGGATTAGGTCTTACGGTAGCAGAGCGAATTGTGACAGAGCACCTTGGAGAATTACACATTTCTAGTGAAGTAAAGAAAGGAACGAGAGTAGAAATACTGCTCCCGAAAAAATGTGAGCGCAATGTGACACAAGATTAAGAGGTGTTGTTAAAGGAGCTATCATATGGAAAAAGGAAATATATTTGAAAAAGAAGAGATAAAGGCATTAATAATATTTTTAAGCTTATTCTTCGTTATATTTTTTGCGTATGATTTTGCTGAAAAAGCTATTGTCCTTTTATCAGATAAAAATCAAAAACTAGCAGATGCTTTTGGAGAAGGATTAGGTTTATGGCTATATAGTTTTATGGTTGGATTATTCTTTATAGGACTTTATTTTATGAAATGGAAAAAGCCGTATATTGTGAAGTATATTATTTTAATTGGCTATAATATATTGGATTTTATTAATAACTTCATTATTTATTACGGAAGTGATGCGGAATTTGATGGCGGGAATATAGTAGAAGGATTCTTTATTTTATTTGCACCAATATTTGTGAATAAGAGGTACTTTTGGTTAGTTGCGGGAACTATTGTTGGAAAATATGCACTTATGGGATTCGTTGTTCAATCCTTTATTGTTCTTATCCCAATAGCATTATATAGCGTGTTTGTTATTATATGTTGGATTATATTTTTAAGATTCCAATCTTACGTTCGTACACTTGAAATGATGGATAAAGAAATACGAAATGTAGAGAAATTAGCAATGGTTGGAAAAATGGCGACAGTAATTGGCGATAAGATTAGAAGACCGTTAGAAAAATTGAAAAAACTTGTGAATAAGCAAGCGGAAAAATATCCAGAAGATAAAATTTATAGTGAAATTATGAGACAGGAAGTAGAGCGAATTCATACAATTGCTACAGAACTAAATGGGTTTGAGAAATCTAAATCGGTAGAATCCGAAACGTATAATATTAAAGAAATCATCTCTTATGTTATCAGGGTTATGGAAAAGCCAGCTTTAGAACAAGGAATAAAAATGCATGCTATTTATAGTAAAGATATACCATCAATTACATGTGAGGAAAAACGATTGAAACAAGTATTTTTTAATTTAATAAAAAATGCGATTGAAGCAATGTCAGTTGGCGGAACTATTACTGTAAAAGTTATAGTGGAAGATGTGATCATTGTTCAAATTATAGATGAGGGATGCGGCATTCCGAAAGATAAAATTCCGAAGCTAAATGAAGCTTTTTACACAACGAAAGAAACTGGAACAGGCTTAGGATTAGTAGTTACGGAAAAAATTATTAAAGATCACCACGGTAAATTGAACTTTGAAAGTGAAGTTGGAGTTGGAACGACTGTTGAGATTATGTTGCCGATTTAATTATAGTGGGATATTTTAAAAAGGGGAAATCACTTTCTTTAGAGTGATTTCCCTTTTCAGTGTGGAAGGAAGTACGGAATTTTAATAAACGGGATGTTTACAACATTGACAAACTGTACAAATTCACAATCCAAAATATGGGTGTTTTAAAGCGAGAGTATATAATAAATTTGTCTGTTATTTGTTTTAATTTATTTGCAATTTTTTTGGCCTCGGCATCGAGGTCCTTTTTGTAAATGAATGATTTGTAAGTGTGGATTATATATCAGTGATTAGAAAAATAGAATATACAGAACTTGCCGTAATCCCGGGGGTAATATAAAGAGATATCGCATCCCCCCTCGAAAACAGGTTTCCGGTTGTAATACTAGTCCAAGTTACAGTGGCAGGTCCAGGTGCTGGAGTAGGGTTATACACTTGAGGTTGTCTAGAGCCAATATCCGTAGGTTTAATTGAAAATGTCATAGTTCCCGTAATTTTATCTGTAGTAGTTAAAGTAATAGTAGATAGGATGTAACTAGAGGTAGGGGCAGAGAGGTTTGTTGGGACATTCCTGCAAATATCAATCGTATAAACAGCAGCGGGTAAGTTATTAATATTTATAGATGTAGCAAAACCAACTATATTTCCAGCTCCAGCAGTTACATACGGAATAACGTTAGAATCAATTCCTGGAGAACCTGCTATACGTTGAAACCCAGCATTCGTCCCTTGAAAAACAATACTTTTCGCTGTTGAACTACCAGCAGGTCCAGTAGTCCCGGTAGAACCAGTGGCACCAATAGTTCCGGTAGCTCCGGTAGAACCAGTGACTCCAGTAGAACCAGTAGCTCCGGTAGAACCAGTGACTCCAGTAGAACCAGTAGCTCCGGTAGAACCAGTGACTCCAGTAGAACCAGTAGCTCCGGTAGAACCAGTGACTCCAGTAGAACCAGTAGCTCCGGTAGAACCAGTGACTCCAGTAGAACCAGTAGCTCCGGTAGAACCAGTGACTCCAGTAGTTCCGGTAGCTCCGGTAGAACCAGTGACTCCGGTAGAACCAGTAGAACCAGTAGAACCAGTAGTTCCGGTAGTTCCGGTAGAACCAGTAGAACCACCTTCTACCAATACGATATAATCTTGAGACACATTCGGAAATCCTTGAGGTGCATCTTTTTTTACAACATAGCCGCTACTCGTGTAAGTGACAACTTGTCCCGTTTTATAGTTAGGAGCGGCTGCTAGACTAAAAGCGGTAGTACTTTGCAAACCGGCCCCGGCATTGCCAGTAGGTCCAGTAGCACCAGTGGGTCCAGTAGCACCGATAGAACCGCTGTTGCGTCTACCGTCACAACTAAAGCAATTGCGTTGGTACATATATTATCTCCTTTCTATATTTTTGAAAATCTAGTTTTAAAAGTAGAACTACTATATATATATTGTAGATTCTATATTTTTGTGTGGTCGATCGTATTGTGTATATAGATTTTAAAAATAGGGGAGGTGTTATTAGTTTTATAACCACCAGGTCTCCTGCGGAATCAAAGTAACATCTACATCAAAATTCTCTTTAAACCAATCATACATCAATGTCTCTTTCACTAAATATTCAGAGGCAGAGTGTGACAAACCGATGAGTGACATATTTGTTTCTTTCGCATAATCCATAATGAGTGAGTATTTATGCCTACCATAATCATTGTCGATATGGCAATGGATTTCTCCTGTAATAAATGATTAAGTTATTGTTCTATTTCTTTTAAGGCTGGCATGTTTGGTAATCCTCCTTAAGATAGTTCTTACTTTGTTAGTTGTTTTTGTTTTTTTATGGAAAAATAAGAAGCGGATAGGAAACAAATAAAACCTAGAATCCAGCCAATAGAAGGAGAATAGGGAAGTATATGTTGTAATACCATTCCGCTAGAAATAAAAAAGCTACCTAATAGACCTAAGAAAATGAGATATCGCTGTAGTTTGAACATCAGTGATACAACCTCCTTTATCACGCATTAACTGCCCGTAACCTGATTGGCGAGGGCTAATAATCAGAGGGGGATGGATACCTCCCTGATTAAAGTTTCACTTTATCACATATATTTCATAGTAGTCTTAATTTTCTGCATATAAGATTCGAGAAAAATGGTGGTACAATATATAAATGATACGAGAAGAGAGGATGTAGGTTAACACATGTACGTTACTGTAACAGAGGCAGCATATAAAAAGATTATGGATACGATTCCAAGTGAAACGAAATATATAAAGTTATTTTATGATAATGAAGGTTGCGGTTGTGTTATGAGCGGGATTATCGATTTAGTAGCCGTTTCAGAGAAAGATGAGCGCGATGTAGATATCGAATCAAGCGTACTAAACTTTATTGCAGATCGCACAAAGCTTGTATTTATGGATGATAAATTAACAGTTGATTGGCATGAAGTTGGAGGGACTTTCCAGCTGAAGAGCCCAAGCCAGTTTTATAATCCGAATATGAAGTTACATGTTCGAGTATAATGAAGAGAGAAGGAGTATATAATATGCTCCTTTTTCTTATGGATTTTTTCACATAATGAAATGTACATATAGTTGAATTTTCTGTATAATTCTCTTTGCGAAGGGAGTTGCGCATGAAAAGATGGGGAATTGAGTTATTAATTTTAAGTGTCGTTATTATTTGGGGGATTAACTATACGATTGCGAAATATGGACTTTTAGAATTTACAGCAATTGAGTTTACTGCAGTTCGAATGATGACAGCAGCACCACTACTGTTATTACTTACGTTCTTTATCGAAAAGTCACTTTATATGGAGCGAAAAGATATACCAAGATTAATCATCGTTAGCGTTGTAGGTATTGTACTGTATCAAACGTTATTTATGGAAACTGTAAAATACACATCCGCTACAAATGCTTCTTTACTCATATCTATTTCACCTATTTTTACAACTGTATTTGCGATTTTCTTGAAACAAGAAAAATTTTCTTCTCGAAAGTTAGTTGGTTCCATGATTGCCTTTATTGGTGCTACATTAGTTTTAGTAGCGGGGCATTCACTCGCTAGTTCTTTCTACGGAAATGGGATTGGACTTATTACATCAATATGTTGGGGACTTTACCCCGTTTTAGCAGGGCCGCTTATTAAAAAATACTCAGCATTACGTGTTACTGCATGGTCGACATTAGTTGGAGCGATTCCGCTCTTATTGTTAAGTGGCCCACATGTATTTGTCATGCCATTTCACATTACACACGGAATGACACTATTTGCTTTACTATATTCTGTTTTCTTTGTAACAGTATTCGGTTTAGTCATGTGGTATGTTGGTGTTCAAAAAATTGGTGCGTCACATACGATGGTATATATGTATATTACGCCGCTTGTAGCTGTTTTATTTGCAGCTGTATGGGCAAATGAATATGTATCGTTTCAACAAATAATCGGTGGAATCATCATTTTCTTCGGTCTATGGTTTGTGAAATCAGAGAAAGTAGAAGCTAATTCTATCGTGCAAGAACCTATATCAAAATAGGAAAACAGATCACCTATGATCTGCTTTCCTATTTTTTTATTTTTGGTAAAAATACGAGGAATAAAATGGCAGTAATAAGTGGGATTAAATTAAGAAAAGGAATGCGGAAGAGTGTAATAAGAATAATACCTGGAAGAAGAACACCGAGGACAGCATAGAAAATACTATGTTTTTTCGTGTACCAATACAAGGAAAGTCCAATAAGTGCAGGAACAATGAGATGAATGAGAGCCATTAAAAAATAAATCATTAGACGCCCCCTTTATTTATGTGCTTATTACATCATATCCGTATGTTCATAGATTGATATCAATTTTTTCATAATTGGACGGAAATGTTTTGAAAAACGTCACATTTATGAGGGATTCTATATTAAAAATCTTGTATAATATTATTTCCTAAAAGCATTTTAACAACATAAACATACCGTTTATGTTGTTTTTAATTTGAATGAAATAGATTTTAAGTAGTATGGACTCGAAAGAAATGAGTTATACAGCTTTTGTTGGATAAATAGAAAAAACATTGAAGGGGAGTACAGCATGATTAGTTTGTCATTAAAATCGTTTAAAGTTCAATCATATTATCTACTAGGTATTCTGTTATTAGGCTGGATGTTAACACCGTTTTCAGCACATTTTCTAGGTGCAGGAATTGGACTTATTGTAAGCATGTATTGTGTTTGGATTTTAGGAAGGCGTATCGAAAAGCTTGGAGATAGTATAGTAAAGAAGACGAAAGCACCGACGCTTGGTATGTTTAATCGCTTTGCAGCTGCAATTTTGGGTGCTATTATCATGTACGAAATTGAGCATCATATGGTAATGTGGGCATTTGCAGTAGGTATTCTGGGTGGTTATTTCTTAATCGTTATTAATTTAGGGTATTATAGTATGAAGGATGAGGAAGAATTAACGAAGGGCTGAAAAAGATAAAAAGATGAAAAGCCTCTTTTTAGATGGGATAGAGGATCCAGCGGTGGATAGAAGCCGTTAGGGCCTTTTTTAGCCACATGCGGTGCGAAACCAGAGCGAGGTAGTGAGCAGGAATATAATTTATATGTTCGAAGCCGTAATTTGTATATATGAAAATCTGGTTATTTAAATTGAAAATTGGCTTACTCTGGAATAAGGGATCCGGCGATGGATAGTACAACAGGAAGCGTAACTTTGTATAAAATATAGGTTTCCGCTTCCAATAAGTTAATATGAAATCACTTAGTAGTATGACTCTTAGGTTCTTTAAAAAAGTTGGATACAATACAACAAACTATTCCGGTAATTAGAATAATGTATTTTATCGTTTCACTTGTATGCTCAAATAAATTAACGTTAAGCATTACAAGTCCCCAAAACATTTGAATCGCTCCATAACTGAATAAAATTTTTTCTGTACGAGAAAAATTTTTCATGGGCCTCACCCTTTCCTTTATATGTAAAATATATCATAGGAAACTACAAACGAATGATTATAAAATGAATTTTCTGTAAATTTATAGGTATTGGTATGCAATAGATGAAGAGATTAAAGTTTCACTTTATATAAGATATAGAAAGAAGCTTACGTTTTTAACGTAAGCTTCTTTTTTATGTAAGTGTGTGTAACCGTTAAGCCGCATTGGGTTTTGTCGGTGAGTACGCGGAACTTTACGGTTACACGACACTTATTCATATGAGTAAAAGGGTTATTCCAACAGAAAATTTGTAATTAAGCGATTGGACCGCCTAAGTTAATAATAGCTTCAGAAACGCTATCGAATTTTTTGAAGTTTTCTTTAAATTCGTTTGCAAGCTCAATTGCTTTCACTTTGTAAGCATCTTTATCAGCCCAAGTTTGTTCAGGCATTAATACTTCATCAGGTACACCTGGAACATGACGAGGTACTTCAAGGCCAAAGATGTCGTGTTTTGCAGTTTCAGCTTTAGCAAGTTCACCGCTTAGTGCTGCTTGAATCATTGCACGAGTGTAACCTAAGTTCATACGTTTACCAACGCCGTATTCGCCACCAGTCCAGCCAGTGTTTACTAAGAATACTTTCGCATCATGTTTCTCGATTTTTTCACCAAGCATTTCAGCATAACGAGATGCATCAAGCGGTAAGAACGGTGAACCGAAGCAAGTAGAGAATGTAGCTTGCGGAGATGTAACACCGCGCTCTGTTCCTGCTAGCTTACTAGTGTAACCGCTTAAGAAATGGTACATAGCTTGCTCTTTTGATAACTTACTGATTGGAGGCAATACGCCAGATGCATCAGCAGTTAAGAAAATAATTGTATTTGGATGTCCTGCAACACTTGGCAGTACGATATTGTCAATCGCATGCATAGGGTATGCAGCACGTGTATTTTCTGTTAAAGTAGTATCGTTATAGTCAGCGATGCGTGTTTGACCATCAATGACAACGTTTTCTAAAACTGAACCAAATTTGATTGCATCGAAGATTTGTGGTTCTTTCTCATGAGAAAGGTTTACACATTTTGCATAGCAACCGCCTTCAATATTGAATACGCCGTTATCAGACCAACCGTGCTCATCGTCACCGATTAATTTACGGTTTGGATCAGCAGATAATGTTGTTTTGCCTGTTCCAGATAAACCGAAGAATAGTGCTACGTCGCCTTCTTCGCCTACGTTTGAAGAGCAGTGCATAGAAAGAATGTCTTGTTCAGGTAGTAAGAAGTTCATAATAGAGAAGATTGATTTTTTCATTTCTCCAGCGTATTCTGTACCACCGATTAGTACGATACGTTTTTCGAATGAAACCATAATGAATGCTTCAGAATTTGTACCGTCAATTGCTGGATCTGCTTTGAAGTTTGGTGCAGAAACAATTGTGAACTCTGATTCGTGAGTTGCTAATTCTTCTTCATTTGGACGAATAAATAATTGATGTACGAACAAATTATGCCATGCATATTCGTTAACAACTTGAATTGGTAGGCGATAGTTGCGATCAGCGCCAGCAAATCCTTTGAAGATGAATAACTCTTCTTTTTCTTTTAAGTATTCTAAAACTTTTATATATAATTTATTAAAATGTTCTTCAGAGATCGGTTGGTTCACGGCTCCCCAAGCAATTTTGTCAGCAACCGATGCTTCCTTCACAATAAATTTATCCTTAGGAGAACGTCCTGTGTATTTTCCTGTTGAAGCAGAAACGGCACCAGTAGAAGTTAATTTCCCTTCGTTTCGCATTAATACTTTTTCCACTAATTGCGGAACACTTAATTGAATCTGTGCATTGCTTCCGTTCAATAATTCATGTAAACCAATTTGGACATTCACAGTACTCATATTTATATACCATCCTTTTCATTTAATGAAATATTTCTCGTAATCCCCATCAATAGTATAACACAATTATATAAATAATGTATACTATTTATTTATTTTTGTTTGTGTGAATGTATCATTTCCCTATTAATATTTCATTCTATGGGTATTGAGAAAAACTTTCAGGAAAATGTGAATATTAATTGACAAATGAATATCATTTCTTTAGTATAGGTTGGGACGGATACTCTCTTATCCCGAGCTGGCGGAGGGACAGGCCCGATGAAGCCCAGCAACCTCATTTGTAGTGGTAAATACAGGTGAATAGGTGCTAAAACCTGTGCGAGGCTAACGGTCTCGAACGATAAGAGCAAAGGGCAAAAAGCAGTATGCAAGTAGCAAATTAAACCTTTCCTCTATGTTAAGTAGGAAAGGTTTTTCTGTATGCTTGTGTGGGAGAATAAATGTATGTCGCAGTTTGTGGCAAATTAAGGATGAGTTCCGTACAATATATACAATTACTGTAGGGAGGTTTACCACATGACAAAAAAACGTCATCTGTTCACATCTGAGTCTGTAACTGAAGGACATCCAGATAAAATTTGTGACCAAATTTCTGATTCAATTTTAGATGCGATCTTAGCAAAGGACGCAAATGCACGTGTAGCTTGTGAAACAACTGTAACAACTGGTTTAGTATTGGTAGCGGGGGAAATTACGACTTCTACTTACGTAGATATTCCAAAAATCGTTCGTGAAACAATTCAAGGCATTGGTTACACACGCGCAAAATACGGATTCGATGCAGAAACTTGTGCAGTTTTAACATCTATCGATGAGCAATCTGCTGACATCGCTATGGGTGTTGACCAAGCACTAGAAGCACGCGAAGGTCAAATGACTGACGCTGAGATTGAGGCAATTGGTGCGGGAGACCAAGGTTTAATGTTTGGCTTCGCATGTAATGAAACACAAGAATTAATGCCACTTCCAATCTCGCTTGCTCACAAATTAGCTCGTCGTTTAACTGAAGTACGTAAAGATGACACATTATCATACTTACGTCCGGATGGAAAAACGCAAGTTACAGTTGAGTATGATGAAAATGGTAAACCTGTACGTGTGGATACAATTGTAATTTCTACACAACATCATCCAGATGTTACGTGGGAAGAAATCGATCGCGATTTAAAAGAGCACGTAATTAAAGCTGTAGTTCCAGCAGAATTAATGGATGGAGAAACGAAATTCTTCATTAACCCAACTGGCCGCTTCGTAATTGGTGGACCACAAGGTGATGCTGGTTTAACAGGACGTAAAATCATCGTTGATACTTACGGTGGATACGCTCGCCATGGCGGTGGTGCATTCTCTGGTAAAGATGCAACGAAAGTTGACCGTTCTGCAGCATATGCAGCTCGTTATGTTGCGAAAAACATCGTAGCAGCTGGTCTTGCTGACAAAGCAGAAGTACAACTTGCATACGCAATTGGCGTAGCACAACCAGTATCAATTTCAGTTGATACATTAGGCACTGGTAAAGTATCTGAAGACGTATTAGTAGAACTAGTTCGTAACAACTTCGATCTTCGCCCAGCTGGTATTATTAAAATGCTAGACTTACGTCGCCCAATTTACAAACAAACAGCAGCTTACGGCCACTTCGGACGTACTGATGTAGATCTTACATGGGAACGTACAGACAAAGCAGCTACTTTAAAAGAGCAAGCTGGTCTATAATATATGAAAAAAAGCTTTGCGCTGTGTGCGCAAAGCTTTTTTTATTTGGTTTTATCCCGCATTAACTGCCCGTAAAAGCCCGATTGGTTCAACTAATAATCAGTGGGGAAGAACAAAATCCCCACTGATTAAAGTTTCACTTTATTTACTACTTGAATGCAAGAACTACAATAAACTTCCCCGTCTAGCTCAATATACTTCTTCATATTTGTCATACCACTTGCCGGAAATGGCATATGAATCCACGCTTTTTCATACGTTTGTATTTCCTTTTCACATGATTTACAAAGGATTGGTTTCTTACGGAACATAGACGGTCACCCTTTCAGTTGGCGTGCTTTTCCTGCGCAAAAAGCACTGCTCAGTAAAAATAGCGTTGCGAATATAATACTCACTAATGTAGCGTATGGAATCGCGCCTTTTAAGGAAAAGCCGACAGTGATGGAAGCAACAAATAAGAGAATGAATGTTGTTGTTAATTTTTTGTAAAGTTCCATAGTGAGTGAACCTCCAAATTATTTTGTAATTTAAAATGAAATCTACTATGTAGAAAATATAAGGGGATTTAAAGAGTAGCTAATGGTGTGTAGTCCAGGCGTATAAGAAAGTATATTTTCCTTTTTGTGGTCGTATATACTTATATTGTATCACGGTGCATCATTGGCTTCATACATAATTGTGTAAAGATATGTATGATAAAATGAAGAAAAGTCTTTAGGAAAGGAAAGATGAAAAATGAGCGTAACTGAACATAAAAAACAAGCTCCAAAAGAAGTGCGCTGCAAAATCGTGACGATTTCCGATACACGTACGGAAGAGACGGATAAGAGCGGACAACTATTACATGAATTATTAAAAGAAGCAGGACATAAAGTGACCTCTTATGAAATTGTGAAAGATGATAAAGAGAGTATTCAGCAGGCTGTGTTAGCTGGTTATCATAGGGAAGATGTTGATGTCGTGCTAACGAATGGTGGAACTGGTATTACGAAACGTGATGTAACGATTGAGGCAGTATCAGTGTTATTAGATAAAGAAATTGTTGGATTTGGTGAGTTGTTCCGTATGATCAGTTATTTAGAAGATATCGGAAGTAGCGCAATGTTAAGTAGAGCGATCGGTGGTACAATCGGGCGTAAAGTTGTCTTTTCGATGCCAGGGTCTAGCGGAGCGGTTCGTCTTGCGATGAACAAGTTAATTTTACCGGAATTAGGTCATATTACATTTGAGTTGCATCGTCAATGAGTAAGTGTGCTGGAATTGTATTAGCAGGAGGTATGTCGAGCCGATTCGGTGAGCCGAAAGCGTTAGTAGGCTGGAAAGAAAGTACTTTTATTGAGCATATTGTGAAAGTAATGGAAAGCGCTGTGCAAGAAATTGTAGTCATTAGTCATACTGATATAAAAGAGAGAGTAGAGCAATTAGTACAAGTTCCAGTTATAGAAGATATGTCGCACTATAAAGGAAATGGGCCACTTGCTGGAATAGTGTCAGGAATGGAATACATAGATTCAGATTGGTATATTATCATGCCTTGTGATGCACCGAACGTTTCAAATGAATGGATTACCATTTTATTAGAGCAAACGAGCGATGAATATGATGCTGTTGTCCCTATTATTAATGGAAGAAAACAACCGTTACTTGCAGCGTATAATAACCGCGTGAAAGAAAAGATTTATGCTTTGCTTCAAGAAGAAAAAAGAAGTATGGGCCAGCTTTTATCACAATGTAATGTGAAATATATTGCTGGTGAAGATGTACAAGCGAATGTAGATTGGTTTATAAATGTGAATACGAAAGAAGAATATGTGCAGGCTCAAAAAGACCTTTCAAATGAATGAAAGGTTTTTTGGTATACAGAAATTGGAGAACAATTGCTGTATAAAGGTATGTGAGTAAGTTGATTTTAAGGGGATTTCGTGAACTACCCGCCACTTAACGTCCTAAAGGAGTGTTTGAAGTGAGGGCTTCTCGGTTAATCATTACTTCTGATAGCTAACGAATTCGTCCTAAGACAGCCGAGCTAACTCCCTTGTTCCAAAGGTTATTTTATTACAATTTATGCTGACGCTAAAAGACGTATTGCTTCATTTTTGATATTGATGGCTGAGTTATAATCTCTATCGAGATTTACACCGCATATACAAGAATAGATTCGTTCAGACAATGTCAGACTTTTCACATTTCCACAGCTACTACATGTTTTTGTTGATGGAAACCATTTGTCTATTTTCACAAGTTGTTTTCCTTGTTCGTTTAGTTTATAAGTTAAGAAAGAAGTGAACATACCCCACCCATTATCAGCGACACTTTTTCCAAAATGAAGTGCTTGCGATATTCCTTTCATGTTTAGATCTTCAATAGCTACAACATCAAAATTGGCAGCTAACTTTTTAGACTCATGATGAAGAAAATTCTTACGTTGGTTAGCTACTTTCTCATGTAACGTAGCTACACGAATACGTTGTTTATTCCAACGTTCAGAACCTTTATTGCGTCTTGATAATACTCGTTGCGCCTTTGTTAATCGGTCTAACATGTTACGATAGAACTTAGGATAATTGGCTTTCTCATCCTCAGAACTGACGTATAATCCATCCATTGCAAAGTCTAATCCAACAACTGTTTCTACTTCTTTTTGTACAATCTCTTTTTCGTATTCAGTCAAGATTGACACATAGTATTTACCAGTAGGTGTCATAGAAATCGTACAAGACTTGATCATATAATCTTGTGGTATCTCTCTATGTTTTTTGATACGTACCATTTTCAGTTTTGGCAATTTGATATGACCATTAAGCAACAGAATATTACCGTTTACTACATTCGTTGTATAAGACTTTCTGTCCTTTTTACTTTTGAATGTTGGGAAGTTATTTTGACCACTAAAGAAATTCTTATATGCAGTTTGCAAGTGTAGTTGAGCATTTGCCAAAGCTAATGAATCAACTTCTTTTAACCACTCAAATTCTGCTTTATATTTCGCAGGGGTTGGAGGCTTTTGTTTCTTTAGTTGTTCCTTATCATCTTTGTATTTTTCGTACGCTTCTTTTCGCTCAGCTAACATTCTATTGTACACGAAACGTACACAACCGAAGGTTTTACGTATAAGATTTGCTTGTTCTTCTGTTGGATACAACCGGAATTTATATGCTTTATTCTGCTTTGTCATATCATTTCACCTCACTTTTTACCTTGATTTTCAATATGTTTCTTTACTACGTCTATTGGCGAACTACCAGTAGTTAGTAAGCAAAAACTTCTTGACCAAAACATTTCTTTCTAAAGTTTTTTTCACTTGTGGAAAGTCTTTCTTGATTAGTTGAGAACTTGCACTTTTATAAGCATTAATAAATTTTGTCATTTCTTTTTAAGCGAGTAATTCTGATGCGGTGTGCTGAAGGACTGTTTCATATTGGTCAAGTAAGCCACGAAAGATTCCATCCCAGCTTTTTGATTGGGCATAAGACGAAGCAGCTATACCCATTTGCATAAGCTGCTCTTCATTTTGTAATAAAGAATGGATGGATGATAGAAATGAATCTGCATGTTTGGGTGGGCAAAGAACTCCTGTTTTTCCATCTGTAATAATATTTTTAACTCCGCCACTATTTGCACCAATGACAGGTGTACCGCATGCAAATGATTCAAGTACGACATTTCCGAACGTTTCAGTAGCTGATGGAAATACCATCATATGAGAACAAGCATATGCTTCAGCTAAATCCGTACCTTGTAAATATCCAGTAAAAGTGACATTTGTTTTCGGAACAGCTTCACGCAAATTTGTTGCTAGAGGCCCGTCTCCAGCGATGAGCCAATGAATATCGTCACGTTCTTTGTTTGTCGTTTGAATAAGTGTTTGAAGAGTATCGATATCTTTTTCAGGAGCAAGGCGTCCGACGTAGGAAAGAATATGTTTCGCTGTAATATTATATTTTTTTCGGAATAGGTCTTTATTGTAAGTTGGATGAAAGAGAGTACAATCTACACCACGTCCCCAAATATAGAGCTGTTGAAATCCTTTTTTCTTTAATTGATGTAATGTTTCAGGAGAAGGAACAAAGTTTTTTTGCATATGACTATGAAACCAGCTTAAATAGTTCCATAGCATATTGGAGAGAAATTCGATTTTGTAATAGCGTAAATAGGCGTCAAAATCAGTATGATAAGAACCGACAACTGGGATATTTAACTTTTTGGCATAATATAACCCACAAAGTCCCATATTGAAAGGCGTAGCGATGTGAATGATATCAGGTTTAAAGGCAAGAAGTTCCCGCTTAATGCGCGGAGTAGGAAAGGCAAAGCGACATTCTGGATATAATATTGTTAACGGGATACTTCTCATTTTGTTCACATTCGCTACGAAATTATCTTCTGCCGTATGCTGAGGGGCGAAAACAGAATAGGCGATATTTTCTTTTTGAAAATATTTAGTTAAACGTTCCAAAGTTTTCGCCACACCGTTGACTTGTGGTGTAAATGTATCGGTAAATATGGCGACTCTCATCATATCGCTCCTTTACATGAGTGGAATGAGTTGATAAAAAGAGATGATGCCAGAGCAAGTGCCAAGGCACATGCCTACAAATACATCTGACGGATAATGAAGCCCTAAATAAATACGGGAAATACCGACGCATAATGCTAACGGTAATAGAAAAGCAAGCAAGTTTGGATTATAGCAAATAAATGGAATGAGGACAGAGAAAACAGCCGTTGTATGTCCGGATGGAAAAGAATGATCTTTTAATGGATGAACTGGATATTTCGCATCCTGAATTGTTAAATAAGGGCGTTTTCGTGGATACCATCTTTTTAATATTTGCACAGGAATATGGCTAATTGTTAAAGAAATAGCAGTTGCAATTGCAGCTTGATGCAAATTCCCTGTTGCGAAAATTAAAAAGAATAGGGTAAGTGCAATGGAAAAACTTGCACCACCGATATGGGTAATATTGCTGAAAAAGATGTTTAATGTTTTTTGATCAAAGTAGCGATTAATTCCTTTGAAGATGTAACATTCTATTTTATATAGTCCACTGACCTTCATGAGATTTTTCCTCCCTCATTTACATATATATGGAGTTATTAACTTCTATTTTAATAAGATTTTATTGAGGGAATAATAATGTTTTGTAAAGAAAAAGTTAGATTTTTTCATAAAAAAAGCTGCCAGTCTTATGGCAGCGATAAAATCACTTTTGTAACGATTTATAATATTGTCCTTTTTCAACGTATTGTGTGCGGATACGTTCCATATCTTTACGGTCTTCTTCTGTTAATTCGCGAATGACCTTCGCAGGGCGACCGAAAGCTAACGTATTAGGAGGGATTTTCTTTCCTTGTGAAACGAGACTACCAGCACCGATGAAAGCTCCTTCACCAATTTCAGCGCCATCTAATATGATAGATCCCATTCCGATTAAAGCATCTTTTTCAATTTTGCAGCTATGTAAAATAACTTGATGCCCAACGGTAACGTCATCTTCTAAAATAAGAGGATACTGGGGGCTTTGGTGAAGTGTACATTGATCTTGTACATTTACTCTATTTCCAATTATCGTTGGTGATACATCACCGCGGATGACTGTATTAAACCAAATGCTAGATTCTTCGCCAATTGTCACATCGCCTGTAATGGTAACATAGTCAGCGATAAAAGCACTACTCGCAATTTTCGGATTTTTTTCTTTGTAAGGATATATCATGTAAAGCCTTCCTTTCCTAGAGACTAGTTTTAGTGTATCAAATTATGAGAAAGAGTGAAATGGAGGAGGTCCGTATGTGGAATTATGAAGCAGAGGAAGCGAAAGCTGTAGTCGTTATCGTGCACGGCGCAATGGAATATCACGGACGTTACGAAGCTATAGCAGAAATGTGGAATCATATCGGCTACCACGTTGTGATGGGAGACCTTCCATCACATGGAACGACTTCGAGAAATAGAGGACATATTGATTCATTTGATGAATACATAGAGGAAGTTAAATTATGGGTGAAAGAGGCAAGGAAGTATCGATTACCTATTTTTATATTTGGTCATAGTATGGGTGGTCTTATTGTCATTCGTATGATGCAAGAAACGAAGAGAGAAGATGTAGATGGTATTATTTTAAGTTCACCATGTTTAGGTGTATTAACTGGACCTTCTGCTCCGCTTCGAGCTGCCTCAAAAATATTAAATGTTGTTGCTCCAAAATTGCAATTTGCAACGAATCTTACAGTGGAAATGTCAACTCGTAATCATGAAGTGAGAGATGCGATGGAGAATGATTCATTGTTCTTGCGCAAAGTATCAGTACGTTGGTATAGTGAATTGATTAAGTCTATCGAAATTGCGCATAAAAAAATAGGCGATTTTCCAGACGTTCCACTCTTGCTAATGCAGGCTTGTGAGGATAAACTTGTAGATAAAACACGTGTCCGTACTTGGTTTGATAATGTTAAAATAAGTGATAAGGCTTTTAAAGAATGGCCGAATTGTTATCATGAGTTATTAAATGAGTATGAGCGTGATGAAATTTTGAATTATATTCAGTCATTTACTGAAATACGCATCAATAACATAATAGAAACAAATAAGTAAATTATTTGTACATTGAATAGAGGAGATGAAGGAAGAAGTGAACGTACCGAGTAATCCCATAACGCTCATGGCGAAAGTATACCGTGATGTGTTTCCGGTAGTACACCATGAGCTAGCGATGTGGAAAGAGCGTGCCTACCATATTCCGAATGACGAGCTTCATAGTCAGGCAATCGCAAGTATTGAGAATAAAACGTTTCATTGCGAGGGCGGTGGCATTTTAGCGCTACTAGCAAATGAACATCGTGAGGAATGTATTCGTTTTATCGTAGCTTATCAAACGATTAGCGACTATTTAGATAATTTATGTGATCGTAGTACATCACTTGACCCGAAAGACTTTGCGGCTCTTCATGAGTCGATGGTAATGGCATTAAGCCCTGAAGTTGAAGGGGGCGGTAACTATTATCGTTATCGTGATGATCAAGATGATGGTGGTTATTTAGATGAGCTTGTTGAAACATGTCAGGATGTTTTAAAGAAAACGAAGCATTATGATAAAATTGCTCCAATTCTTCATGAACTTGCTTGTTATTATTGTGATTTGCAAATTCATAAACACGTGAAGTTAGAAGAAAGAGAACCACGCTTAAAAACATGGTTTGAAGCGCATAAAGAAAATTTACCACCGATGAGTTGGTTTGAGTTTTCAGCATGTGCAGGTTCTACGCTTGGAATTTTCTGTCTTGTCGCATATGCATTTCATGATGAATTACATGATGAAGATATTGCGAAAATTAGACAAGGATACTTCCCTTACGTACAAGGACTTCACATTTTACTTGATTATTTCATCGATCAAGAAGAAGACCGTATAGGCGGGGATTTGAATTTCTGTAGTTATTATGAAAACGAGCAAGCTATATTAGATCGTATGAAACATTTTGTAGAAGAAGCAGAGAAGAGCATTGGTGATTTGCCTCATGCGAAGTTTCATCGTCTCATAAGCCGAGGATTACTTGGTATTTATTTATCAGATCAAAAAGTATCAGCGCAAAAGAATATGCATAAAATGGCACGGCGCATTGTAAAATACGGAGGGCTCACTTCACGATTCTTCTACTGGAACGGGAAGATGTACCGAAAGAAAATGGCGCAGTGATGAAGAGACCATCTCAAAAGGTATTTTGGGATGGTCTTTTCCTATTGTCGTATTTTGTAGTTAAGTCGATATAATTTCATGTGCTGTTGCAATCTTGCTCCATAATGAAAAAGGGACAGTCCAAAATTAGATTTTTTGGACTGTCCCTTTTTACTATGATCGTATTTTTAAAAATACATATATGAGAAGTTCAATCGCGAAAATTACTAAAACAGATAGTCCGAATAAAGGCATGACAGCGCCTAGTATAACCATCATGATAAAGAAAACGATTATGCTTTTCTTATCTCTTTGCTTTGGCGGTGCTGCTAATTTTCCTTTTGGCTTTCTTGCTAACCACATTTTTATTCCGTAATAAATGAGAAGTAATAAAGATAATGTCGTTAGTAAGCATAATATTTTATTTGGCCATCCGAATAAATGTCCTTCGTGAAGCGGGATACCGTAAGTGAACCATTGTGCAAATAATCCATAATCACGATAGTCCGTTTTCGAAATGAGTTCTCCGCTATATTGATCAAAGTAAGCTGTTATTTCTTCATTTGGTGCGACATGCATACCCGTAATACCGGAACCGCTTGATTTCGAAACGGTGAATACACCTTTCGGATCAGCCGGTAGGGAGATAACATATGGCTTCTTTATTTCAATTCCTTTTTGTAATTCATCGACAGAAATTGCTTTTGGCTCATTTGAATTCGATTCAGGAGGAGCTTCTTTTCTTGTTGCCCACGGCAATTCTTTTACCTTTGATTCAGGCGGTGCCATATACAACTTTGGATATCCAATCGATTCATTCGACGATGCGATTTTATAAATTTGGTTACCCATAAATCCTGACCAAGGCAATCCAGATGCGACTAGCAGAACGAGTGGAATTGTAAATATAATACCGATAATAGAATGACGTCGTTTTGCTTTTTCTCGCTTATTGGATGCTGGTGTGTTTTTGAATTGGCGTATACTCATATACAACCCAGTCACAATTAAAAAGATTGTCCAGCACGCTGCAAGTTCTACAATATAATTGACGACAGTGCCACCGACTAAAAGGGAACTATGTAATTCCCGCATTATATTGGCAAACGTTTCAGCTGTATTTTGATCCCCAACAATTTGATTATTGCTATCTAAATACACAAATTTTTGCTTTCCTGTATATTCATTAGCAATCGTAAGCCTAGTATTATAATCCCCATTAAACTCACTAATTTTCGTCACGCTATAATGCGGATATTTTTTCTCTGTTAAGAAAAGCGAATCAGCCATCGAAATAGATTCTGTTTGGGCGCTCTTCCCAAAATATAAATCTTTATAGATGAAATCTTCAACTTCCTCACGAAATAAATACCCAATTCCGCTCAGTGACAAAGTAATAAGAAGCGGCGTAATAAAAAGCCCGGCATAAAAATGCCAACGCCAAAAAATATAATGAAGCGAACGATTTTGTTTCATACGACAGTTCCCCTAACCTTCCCTATATGAATAAACTACTTATTTAATATAGCGAGATTAAGTGTGATTACTTTGAAAGAATTGTGAAAAAAGTTAAAAGTTTTGGGGATTTTTATCAAACACAAAGCACATTTCAAAAGGGATGTGTTTTATGTTTATGAAGACCTTTTTATATTTGATGCATAGATCCTAACAACTGCTTCCGCAAGACATTGAGCGGAATCAACAAAGTCCTCACTCACCACCACATTCAAATCGGTACATGCGATAATAGCGGTATCTACTTCGTCTTTTAACTGTAAAACGAGCAGACTCCATAATTTGCGAGCTTCCTCAATTTCTCCGCCTTTAATACAAGTAATAATTTGATTAATCATTTCTTGCCATTGTTCATTATGAATGTACTCTATATTACGTTTTGTAATCCCGTCTTGGTAAATACCTGCTTGAACAGTCGCTTCTGTTGCAAGAAGAGCGACTCTTTTTGTATTTTCAGGAATTGCTTTTAACGTCTCATCGACTATATTCAAAATAGGAATGGTAATAGAACGCTGTAATTCTTCGAAATAAAGATGCGCTGTATTACATGGCATTGCGATGAAATCTACACCAGTACTTTCAAGTCTTTGCGCTCCTTCAATAATCGCTTTTTTCATCGCCGCATGATCAATAGGGCGATCCATATAAAACGGTGTTGGGCACGAATAAATCATCATATGAGGAAAGTCCATATCATGCTTTGCTCCATATATTGTTTGGCACCCTGCTACAACTGTATCGACGAATGGTCCGGTTGATTTTGGACCCATTCCTGCTAGTATTCCAATCATTGTTTAGTCCCCTTTAATATGTAATCAAAAACGTTTTCTGCGAACGAGAAAAAGAAATAAAGTAAGTAATAAAAATGAATATACGATAGCCCAAGCTGTAAGCCATAGAGTATGAGTAAGTATATTATATTTGTATTGTCCAAGCATTATAAAGCTTTCGACAGGTGGTAAAAACCATAGTAACTCTTTTTTTAACCGGATTGAGGCAATCGTCATAAGTAATATAAATGTAAGACTAAGCCAAGCGGTGCTTGCTTTTTGAATAATATTTCTAGTAAATAATGTTGCGATTGAAATTCCTAGTATAGATAAAGACATGTGAGCGAGAAATCCGACTAGAAATAAAGAAGCTGTCATTTTTTCATTAAACATTTGCAAAATAATTGGATAGATTACGGATATAAAAGATAAAACAGTACAAATAAGAAGAGCCGTAACATATTTACCAACGTATAATGCCGAAATATTATTTGTATGTGAAATAGTGATTTGTTCTTGTACAAGATCTTCAGTATGAAAAATTGTGACTGTAATCCAGGCAGATAATAAATAAAGTGCGAGTGCTGTTTCTAAGTATGTCGGTACAATGGGAGTTGGTTTATATGTATATACAAAAAGTAAGCTTATGCAGTACATCGCAATAGGAGGAATGTACTTATACGATTTTGTGTAGTCGAGAAAATGGTAACGAATAAGCGCAAACATAATAAACCTTCTTTCGATTTAAAAATTAGGCTGTAGCAGTGTGATAGATGCTTTTTTATGTAATAAAAACTGAAGCATTTCGTTTGTATATTCCTTTTCGATTTGTAATTGAATGAGGTTTTGATTTGAATTGTGTGTAACTTGTATAAATCCTGATTGCTTTTGTAGTTCTATAGATGAAAATGTTTCGTGAACAATTGCCTCAATATAGACCTGTTCTGTTGATTTTTGCACAGAGGTATCTTCCGCAATTGTATGATTTGCTAATGTCACAATTCTATCGGCGAAGTTTTCTAGTAGTTGTTTTTCGTGACATGTGAAGAGTATAGATATGCCTTGTTGTTTTAATGAGAGTAAAATATGCTCTAGTTCTTGCTGAGAGTTAGGGTCGAGTCCGGAAAGAGGTTCATCTAAAATTAATAAATGGACGTCTGTAAGTAACGCTTGCATAATGCCTGTTTTTTGTTTCATACCTTTTGAAAAGTTACGTACAATGGAATGCTTTGCATGATGTAAATGAAAAGATTCAAGGAGGATCGGAATTTTATTTCTTAAATATTTTGTTGATAAACCGTGAATGTGGCCGAGATGATATAAATAATCCTCTAATGTAAAACGAATTTCTTCTGGAAAATGTTCAGGAACATATCCGATTTGTATATGTTCTTTTCTTTGAAGTGTCCCTGCCGTAGGTGAAATAAATCCTGCAATTATTTTGAGTAGAGTACTTTTTCCAGTCCCGTTCCCGCCAATAATAGCGAGTGCTTCTCCTTCTGGAATGGATAAATCGATGTTGTCTAGTATGAGTGATTTGCTGTACTTCTTTTGAATTCCCCTTAGTTCTACTAGCAAAGTTCTATCCTTCTTTCTTCAAATATTGTATACATCCATTATATAGGAGAATAAGAAAAAGACGTGCAATGAGTGCACGTCTTTTTTTGTTATGTTTTGTCGAACAATCGATATATCTGAAAAATCGTTGATATAATTATCCCGCTATTTGCCGGACAGTAAACCTCACTGATTAAAGTTTCACTTTATCGCTTCTCAATCGCCACAATAAATGGTGGGTTATTTTGCTGGTTAATGAAGCCGTATCGCAAAACGTGAGCTTGTTTTTGGTCGAGTTCTTCTGCAAATTTGAGAACAGCGTCGCGTTCTACTTGTCCTTCTGGATGTCCGTGGTAAATGACAAGGACGATGATACCTTCAGGTGCCATTACTTCTAATAATTGCTCGATCGCCGAGATTGTTGAGTTCGGTTTTGTAACGATATGTTTGTCACCGCCAGGAAGGTAACCTAAGTTGAAGATAGCGCCTGTTACTTTTCCTTTTGCTTCTTCTGGTAGTACGGATAAAAGTGTATCGTGACTATCGTGAACTAAAACAGTGCGTTCGAAAAGTTCTTTTTCTTTTAGGTGGATAGTAGAACTTTCGATTGCTTCTTGTTGTATATCAAATCCAAATACTTTTCCGTTATCTCCAACGATTTCAGCTAGGAAGCAAGTGTCATGCCCATTGCCGAGTGTTGCATCTACAGCGTAATCGCCTTCTTTTACTGCCGTTTGCAGCAGCGAGCGAGCAAACGGTAATACACGTTCTAATTTCATTTTTGTTTCTCCTCATTTGCATATTTTCCTTGCCAGCTTCCGCGGCGTACAAATTCTGCATCGATGGAATTTAATACTTCCCATTTATTTAAGCTCCACATTGGACCAATCATTAAGTCAGGCGGACCGTCACCTGTGATGCGGTGCACAATTACGTCTTCTGGAATCATTTCAAGTTGGTCAACAACGAGACTTACGTAATCTTCAAGAGAAAGGAATTCTAGTTGTCCTTTTTCATATTGCTTCACCATTGGTGTTCCTTTTAATAAATGAAGTAAATGAATTTTAATTCCTTGTACATCAAGCTTCGCTACTTCACGAGCTGTTTCCATCATCATGTCGTAATCTTCAAGTGGAAGACCGTTAATAATATGAGAGCAAACTCTAATGCCATGTTTGCGTAATTTATTTACGCCTTCCACATAAGATGGATAATCGTGAGCACGGTTAATAAGATTTGCAGTGCGTTCATGAACAGTTTGTAGTCCGAGTTCAACCCAAAGGTATGTACGTTTATTTAAGTCCGCTAAATATTCAACGACATCGTCTGGTAAACAATCTGGACGAGTTGCGATAGAAAGACCGACAACGTCTTTTTCTGCTAGAAGCGGTTCGAATTTTTCTTTTAACACTTCAAGTGGTGCATGTGTATTTGTGTAAGCCTGAAAATAAGCGATACATTTTCCGTCTTTCCACTTTGAGTGCATTTTTTCTTTCATTTCATGATATTGCGTTATAACATCATCGCGGCGATCGCCAGCGAAGTCACCAGATCCAGCAGCACTACAAAACGTGCAGCCGCCGTAAGCGACTGTACCGTCACGGTTCGGGCAATCGAAGCCAGCATCTAATGAAACCTTAAAGATTTTTTCACCAAATTCATTTCGTAAGTGGTAATTCCATGTATGATAACGTTTATTGTCATTTGTATATGGAAAAGGGTTTTGAACCTTCATTATTTTCCCTCCTAAGACGAGTCAAAATGAAACAAAATCCATTATAACATACTCATAAGGTTCATATGGAAGGGACACACTAAAGGGGAATTGAAGCAAGGAGGGACAATTATGGCAGAGCGTCAATCACTTGAAGAGTATATTACACAGGCAGAACAAGCGGTGGAATATGCGAAAGAACAATTAGACCAAGGCATGAGACAGGAGCATTACAATACGATGGAGTATTCGGATGCTCAGTTGCAATTAGAACAAGCATATAATGATTTACAAACGATGCAACAACATGCGAATGATGAGCAACGTGAGCAATTAAATAGAGCACGTATGGCAATTCGCCAATTGCAACATCAAATGATTATTACACCGCACTAATAAGGAGTGAATGTAATGGCGAAACGTTCAGATCAAAACAATCCAGAGCAAAAAACGCAAAACGGACATAACGCTGAGTTTTCGAATGAACTTGATCCAGTTGTTCAAGTGAAACAGCGTAATAGTAAAAAAGGACAACCTCAAAGATCAAAGCAATCAGAGTAAACCAGGTCGCATTATGACCTGGTTTTATTTTGCCTCGTGATTGGTGCGGGCTAATCAAGGGGCAAAATAATACTGATTAAAGATTTAATTCATTATATTACAATAACGTAAGATTACTGTAAGGTTTGCCGATAGTTACGATTGTCTTTTTCCAGTAGAGTAAGGGAGGATTTAATTTTGGACAAGGAGTTGTATTATGGGGAACAATATTACAAACAAACGAATTGATGAGTTAGATTACATTCGTGGCTTCGCATTACTGGGGATTATTTTAGTAAATATTCTTGCACTACTGAATATTAAAGTTCCAGATCCTAGTACAGTGGATGCAAGTTATCAAAGGTTTCTATACTTATTTGTAGAAGGTCGTTTCTTCTCAATCTTTTCATTCTTATTTGGAGTAGGATTCTATATCTTCATTACAAGAGCAATTGCGAAAGGGAAGAATGGATATGTTCTATTTCTACGCCGCTTAGTTGCACTATTTATTTTTGGTTTGATTCATCAAATGTTTCAGCCTGGGGAAGCACTAGCGTTATACGCAATTTGTGGATTAGTCACTTTACCATTTTATAAAGTGAAGAAGCAAATAAATTTAGTAATCGGTCTTATTCTTACGATAGTTTTTAGTATTATGGCAGCTAAGGAATTATTACCATTAGGTTTAATTTTATTAGGTCTTGCTGCAGGACAGTACAAAGTATTTGAAAATCTTTCAGCGAAAATAAAGCAAGTCGCTATTTTTACAGGAGTTATGTTTGTTTTAAGTGTGATAGCTTTATGGTATCAATATGGGCACGTTCCTGCTAATCCATTTGTAAATATGATACTTATGACTGAAGATGGAACAATGGACGCTGCAGGTCAATTCTTAAAAATTGGTGTTACAGTTGGACCAATTATTTCAGCTTTCTATGTAGGAGCATTAATTTTATTACTTCAGTTAAAACCAGTTCAAGCATTGTTAGCGCCACTGAAATACTATGGTCGTATGGCTTTAACAAATTATGTTGGACAAACTGCAATGATTTTAATTGCAGGCAGTGTATTTAATTTTGCAGGAAACTTAACGTACATGCAGACGCTATATGTGTGTATCGCAATTTATGCAATTCAAATTATTTTCAGTGTGATTTGGATGAAAATCTTTAAAATGGGTCCATTAGAATGGATTTGGCGTGTTATTACGTATTGGACGGTAACGCCTTTAAAGAAATAAGAGTAGGAAATAGGCTGTTCCACATGCGAAACAGCCTATTTTTATTGTCATCTTTTGTCGGTAAGTCGATATATTTGAAAAATCGCTGATAAAATTGCATTTACTAATGAAAAAACTAAGCTTACATGCTCAGTTTTTTTTCTTACAAAAGTGTAAGGTAATTGTAATGTTAATAAATAGCAGTTCACCTCCAAAAGGCGCAAAATAGGTAATGGAAAAACAAGCGTAGGAGGATATATATGACGAAACCAGTTGTAGACGTGAAAAACGTTCAAAAAGTGTACGGTAAAAAAGGTGAGAACCAATCACACGCGTTAAAAGGTGTTTCATTCTCAATTCAAGAGGGTGAGTTTGTTGGTATTATGGGACCATCTGGTTCTGGTAAAACGACATTATTAAATGTAATTTCAACGCTTGATAAAGCAACGGGCGGCGTTGTTGAAATTGCGGGTACGGATATTACGAAAATGAAGCAAGGTGAGCTTTCTGATTTCCGTTCACAAAAATTAGGATTTATCTTCCAAGACTTTAACTTATTAGAGAACTTATCTATTTATGAGAACATTGCACTTCCACTTTCCCTTCAAGGTGTTTCATCACGTAATATTGGACCGAAAGTAGAGAAAGTAGCGGATATGTTAGGGATTACAGAAATTCTTCAAAAGTATCCAACTGAAGTATCCGGTGGACAGAAACAACGTTCAGCAGCAGCACGTGCACTAGTGCATGAACCGGCAATTATTTTAGGAGACGAGCCAACAGGAGCTCTTGATTCGAAAAATGCAGCAAGTTTACTTGATGCGATGACAAACTTAAATGAAGAACAAGGCGTATCTATTATGATGGTTACGCATGATCCATATAGTGCAAGTTACTGTCAGCGTATTTTATTCATTCAAGATGGTGAGCTATATAAAGAAATTCACCGCGGTGGTACGCGTGAAGAATTTTATAAAGAAATTTTAGATGTGCTTGCGGACTTAGGCACACAAAAAGCGTAAGAAGGGAGGTCTAGGGCATGTTATTTAAACTTTCCATGTCAGGGCTAAAGAGTAAGCTGAAAGATTATATTGTCTTACTTGTTGGTCTTGTCATGTCGATTTCAATTTTTTATATGTTCCAAACGTTAGCGCTGAATAAAGCGTTTATCGAATCCAATTCTGTTATTAAGTCTATTGGTTTCGTATTCCAAGCAGGTTCATTTTTATTAGCAATTATAACGTTCTTCTACATTTTATATGCAAACTCTTTCTTATTATCTCTTCGTCAAAAAGAGTTTGGTATGTACATGATGTTAGGTGCAAAAAAGCATAAAGTTACATTACTTATGTTTATTGAAACGATTGTATTAGGTGCTGCGTCTCTTGCGATTGGACTTACAGTTGGTGTAGGACTTGCAGAAGGTATCGGACAGTTATTAATGAAACAATTAGAATTTGCTGGTGAAGGCTATAAGGCATTTTATCTACCATCTATGACTGTTACTTGCATTTTCTTCTTTGCATTATTTGTATTATCAGCAATTATGAACAGTATTAAGTTATCACGTATTTCAGTACTGCAACTTGTACATGCAGATGCACAAACAGAACGTGTTGCGGTAAAAGGAAAAATGACAGGTGTCGTTGCAATCCTTGCTGTTATTTTATTAGGAATTGGCTATGCATCAATGATTTACATGGAAAAACTAAGAGAAATGGGAATCCTTATTGCATTAATTACAACAACAACTGGTACTTACATGCTATTTGGATCACTTCTCCCAGTTATCATTAGAAAGTTAAAGAGTAATAAAAAGCGTAGTGAAAAAGGACTTAATGCTTTTACGTTTGCACAATTAAATTTCCGTATTAATAGCTTAACGAAAGTACTTGCAACAGTAGCGATGTTAGTTGCTCTTGGAGCGGGTGCAATTTCAGGTGGTATGGCGTTTAAAAATAACGTTATAAAAATGGTTGATGGTTTAGTAATATATGATTCAGTTATTCATAACCCAACAGCTGAAGAAAAGAAAATTTTAGATGGTATTACATTTAAAGAGAAAAATGAATATCGTTACAAAGTTGATAATAAATACGTTTATTATGTAAAAGAAGATTTAGAGAAAAAACCTCCTTTCGTACAAGATACAAAACAGATGGAAAGTATGAAGGATTTAGGAAAAACAAAGAAAGTTTCAGAGGAACTACCAGTAGGTGCAGTTTCTAGAGAAATGAATGAAAAAGATGCGAGTGCTAAAGAACTTCCAGAAGAATGGAACGAGGCTTTCAGAACAATTCAGCCATTTTATCTATATGAAGATCATGCAATTAAAATTGTAGATCAGAAAATGTACGATACTGTAAATGGTAAAGAAGGAATCGTAGTTACTGGAAAAACAGACGATTTTGTAGCATACACAAAAGAATGGAAAAAACTTGACGAGTTGCAGCTAGTTAAATATAAAAATGTAAAAGCTGAAAGATTAGATAGTAAATATCAATCTTACAATGGATTCTACGGCATTGCGAGTGGAACAGTATTTATGGGATTCTTCCTTGGAATTGCATTCTTAGCAATGATGGCAAGTTGTTTAATGTTTAAAATTCTTTCTGGGGCATCAAAAGATATTACGCGTTATCAAATGCTGCGTAAAATCGGTGTGCGCCGTGAATTATTAACGAAATCAATTTATAAAGAGTTATTCTTAGTATTCTTATTCCCGGCAATTGTGGGTATTGCTCACGTATTAGTTGGTATGAATATTTTCGGATTTATTTTAGTCGATCCGTACTTCCGCATTTGGGTTCCAATCGTAATTTTCGTAGTAATTTATGCGATTTATTACTTCATTACAGTTCAATTGTATAAAGGGATTGTTCTTCCGAAAGAAGATTAATGAAAAACCGAGCGAAACTGCTCGGTTTTTTATATTTTCAGAAAAAACACTTTAATGTTACTGAAATATATAATATAATGTAAATAAGTAACATAATATGTGAGTATCAGCAACTGGAAAACGAAAGGAGGAATTCGATCTATAGAAAGAAGCTGAACTTGTATCCCCTATTTTTCTACCCACACTGTATTTGTACAATCATAAATTTCCAAATGCAAATTGCCTGGACCTAAGCAGTATATTGTGAAAATAATGGATAATACATGGAAATCTCATAGCATGATAAGGTAAAATGGACAGGATAATGAGAAAATTACCGTTCATAAGATGAGGAGATACATGTATGGAAGTTGTAGAGGCATTAAAAGATATAAACCAAATTGAGGCTATGAAAAAGTATTTAAAAGAGCACTCGCAGCGAGATTATCTTTTATTTGTTATTGGGATTAACACTGGATTAAAGATTACTGAACTATTGAGTATTAAGTTTGAAGATGTATTAAATGAAGATGGAACTGTTAAAGAGTTTTATTCTCTTCCTGTGAAAGATGAAAAGTTTAAACAAGATATTTATTTAAATACAAAAGTAAAAGAGGCGCTTTTAGCGTACGTACAATCTTTTGATATTCAAAGAGAAAACTACGTATTTCAATCTAACAAAACAACAAATTCAATCTCACGCCAACAAGCGTATCGTGTTATCCATAGCGCAGCTGAAGCGGTCGGAATACTTGGTAAGATTGGAACGAACTCAATGCGAAAAACATTTGGATTTCATGCGTACAAAAGAGGAATAGCGATTGCGCTATTGCAAAAGCATTTTCATCACGCAACTCCATCAGAAACGTTAAAGTATTTAGGAATCTTAAAAGATGAGAAGTTTAAAACAGAGATTGATGTAGATTTGTAAAAGGAAAGAGCCGTAACTAAAAAATTAGGAGGCGGGAATATGAATATTAGAGAGAGTGAACTACCGGGCATTGGATGTAAATTTGAAGTGATAACAAAGGGTAATGAAAAAATGGTTATTGTTATTCATGATGATGGAAGAAGGGAAATGTACCATTTTGATGCGGATCACGATGAGAGTATTTCAAGCATTTCTCTTCGTGATTCTGAAGCGAGACAAATTGCGGCTATATTAGGCGGAATGGTATATAGGCCGCAAGCGCTAGACACAATTGAGATGGCTTTTGAAGGATTATCAATTGAATGGTTTAAGGTGGAGAATAATGCACCAGTAGTACAACAAACAATTGGGAGCTTACACGTTAGAAAAACATATAACGTAACAATCATTGCTATTTTGAAAAAGAATATGAAGAAATTCTTTAATCCAGGTCCAGACTCTATTATTGAAGCTGGCGATATGCTCGTATTATCGGGTGAAAGACATGAAGTAAAAAGAATTATTAATGAATTGCTTTCAGCAGGAGGTGATTCCTAATCGATGGATACTTTAATTTTTGAAGTTGGAACTGCGTTAGTATTAGTAGCTTTTGCAGCTATCCTCGCTGCGAAGTTAAAGTTCTCGATTATTCCGTTTCTCATTATACTCGGTATGTTAGTGGGGCCTCATGCCCCAGATTTAGGACTTATCGATTTAAGGTTTATTGAAAGCGGAGAAGTTATTTCCTTCCTCGGCCGTGTTGGCGTCATATTCCTCTTATTCTACTTAGGTTTAGAATTCTCAATAAAAAAATTAATTAAATCAGGAAAGTCGATTGCTTTTGGGGGTAGTGTTCATATATCGCTTAATTTCATATTAGGTTTACTTTATGGATATGTTATGGGTTTCCCCTTATTAGAAACATTAATTATTGCTGGAATCATTACAATCTCATCGAGTGCAATTGTTGCAAAAGTAATTGTTGATTTAAGAAGATCTGGTAATAAAGAGACAGAACTCATTTTAGGGATCATTATGTTTGATGATATCTTTTTAGCTGTATATTTATCAGTCGTTTCAGGATTAGTACTCGGAGGTGCAACATCATTTGTAGGTGCTCTTACATCCGTACTAATCGCAGTAGGATATATGTTACTATTCTTTGTAATCGCTAGAAAAGCTACGCCGTTTCTAAATAAAGTATTAGATATTTCGTCAAACGAAATTTTTATTATCGTAATATTCGCTATTTTATTCTTTGTAGCAGGATTTTCAGAAACAATTCATGTTGCGGAAGCGATTGGGGCTTTATTGTTAGGACTCGTCTTTTCAGAAACAGAGCATAGTGATCGAATCGAGCATCTCGTCGTCCCGTTTCGTGATTTCTTTGGAGCTATATTTTTCTTCAGCTTCGGTTTAAGTATAGATCCGTTTTCGCTTGGAGGAGCAGTATGGTTGGCATTAGGAGCAGTTTTCATTACTCTCATCGGTAATTTTACAGCTGGAATGATTGCAGGGCGTAAAGCCGGGTTATCGCATAAGGCTTCTACGAATATCGGTTTAACACTTATATCACGTGGGGAATTCTCCATTATTGTCGCGAATCTCGGAATAGCGGGTGGCTTAATGGCAACGATTAAACCATTCTCAGCTTTATATGTTTTAATATTGGCGTCGTTAGGGCCATTATTAACGAAGGAATCTGGGAGAATATACTCTCTACTAGACAAAATATTTAAATGGAGTGCTAAAGAAAGTGCAAAACGTAAAAAGGAAGTTGGATAACCTTCCGCTAGGGAACGATTCCATTATTTATAGATTAATATTTTACAAAGACGATTAGAATACATTCTAATCGTCTTTGTGCTATTATCTGAATTTCATCAACTATTAATCAGTTGCCTTCCTATTTAAAAACGACTACAATTTTACTGTTATATATATGAACGAAAAAAAGAGAATAGGAGGGGAGACTATGCCAAGGAAAGTATGGCTATTAGTAGCTGGGATGATTATTAATGTCACGGGTGCTTCTTTTTTATGGCCTTTTAATACAATTTACTTACATGATAGTTTAGGGAAATCTTTATCAGTAGCCGGAATGGTATTAATGATCAACTCGCTTACTGGTGTAATCGGAAACTTGCTCGGCGGTGTTTTATTTGATAAATGGGGCGGTTATAAATCAATTTTAGTAGGGATTGTCATTACACTTGTATCGATTTTAGGTCTTGTATTTTTCCATGGTTGGCCATTATATGTTGTGTGGCTAGCATTAATCGGATTCGGTTCTGGAATGGTATTTCCATCGATGTATGCGATGGTCGGTACGGTTTGGCCAGAAGGCGGGAGACGAGCGTTCAATGCAATGTATGTTGGACAAAACGTTGGGATTGCGATTGGAACAGCGTGCGGTGGATTAGTTGCGTCTTATCGTTTTGATTATATTTTCTTAGCGAACTTTATTTTATATTTTATTTTCTTCTTAATTGCGTTTATTGGATTTCGTGGTATGGAAGCAAAAAAAGAGCAAGAGGTACAAAAAGAAGCCGAAACGAAAAAAGGTTGGTCACTTACACCTGGCTTCAAAGCGCTTCTAATCGTATGTGTAGCATATGCTTTATGCTGGGTTACATACGTACAGTGGCAAGGGGCAATTGCGACGTATATGCAAGAGTTAAATATTAGCCTTCGTCACTACAGTTTATTATGGACGATAAACGGGGCGATGATTGTTTGTGCACAGCCGCTTGTTAGTATGCTAATTCGCTGGATGAAGCGTTCTTTAAAACAACAAATTATGATTGGAATTATCATTTTTGCGGCGTCGTTTATTGTTTTAAGCCAAGCGCAGCAATTTACGATGTTTCTCGTTGCGATGGTGACATTAACAATTGGTGAATTATTCGTATGGCCGGCAGTTCCGACCATCGCAAATATACTTGCACCGAAAGATAAGCTAGGATTTTATCAAGGTGTTGTAAATAGCGCAGCGACTGTAGGGAAAATGTTCGGACCGGTCGTTGGCGGAGCGATTGTTGACTTATACAATATGGAAGTATTGTTTATTGCGATCATGGTAATGCTTGTAGTAGCGCTTATAGCAACGAGTATTTATGATAGACGAGTAAAAGTAGAAGAAACAGTTGAAGAAAAAATTGCAGTTTAGTTTGACGGAACATGCAACATGTTTTAGAATATATTTAAATAAATAGTAATAAAATATCCTTTGGAACAAGGGAGTTAGCTCGGCTGTCCTAAGAAAAATTCGTTAGTTAGCAAGAGTAACGATTAACCGAGAAGCCCTCGCTTCAAGTAAGCTCTTAAGAGATACTAAGTGGTGGGTAGTTCACATTAACTCATATTTGTAATAACAGTGAGAAGGAGTAGTAGTAATAGAAGCTGGTTTAGAGAGTTGACGGTCGGTGCAAGTCAATCCACGTTTCGTTATGAACTCGCCTTTGAGTTGCAGTTGTGAAATCATTAGTAGCAATTGCCGTTAATCCACGTTACGGATCTAAGCGAATGTATTTATTACATTAATTTAGGGTGGTACCGCGGGAATCTATAACCTCTCGTCCCTTTCTAGGGATGAGAGGTTTTTTGTATTTTGGGCGGTGAAAATAAATAGAATTTCAAGGAGGGTATCTCATGAGCTTTAATCATCAAGAAATTGAGAAGAAGTGGCAAGGGCATTGGGAAGAGAATAAAACATTCCGTACGCCAGATGAAACAGAAAAACCAAAATTTTATGCACTAGATATGTTCCCATATCCATCAGGTGCAGGCTTACACGTAGGTCATCCAGAAGGTTATACAGCGACAGATATTTTATCTCGTATGAAGCGTATGCAAGGATATAACGTTCTTCATCCAATGGGATGGGATGCATTCGGTCTTCCAGCAGAGCAATATGCACTTGATACTGGGAACAGCCCGGCTGAATTTACAGAGCTTAATATTAATACGTTCCGTAATCAAATTAAAGCATTAGGCTTCTCTTACGATTGGGATCGTGAAGTAAATACAACAGATCCAACCTACTACAAGTGGACACAATGGATCTTCCTAAAACTATTTGAAAAAGGTTTAGCTTACGTTGATGAAGTACCTGTAAACTGGTGCCCGGCACTTGGTACAGTACTTGCAAACGAAGAAATCATTGACGGTAAGAGTGAGCGCGGTGGACATCCAGTTGAGCGTCGTCCGATGAGACAGTGGATGTTAAAAATTACAGCTTACGGAGATCGTCTATTAGAAGATCTAGATGAGCTTAATTGGCCAGAAAGCTTAAAAGACATGCAACGTAACTGGATCGGTCGTTCTGAAGGTGCAGAAGTACACTTCAACATCGACGGTACAGATGAGAAGTTCACAGTTTTCACAACGCGTCCTGATACACTATTTGGATCAAGCTACTGTGTACTGGCTCCAGAGCATGCACTTGTTGCTAACATTACAACACCAGAACAAAAAGAAGCTGTAGAAGCTTACATTAATTCTGTAAAAATGAAGAGTGACCTAGAGCGTACAGAACTTGCGAAAGAAAAAACTGGTGTATTTACTGGTGCTTACGCAGTTAACCCAGTAAACGGTGAGAAATTACCAATCTGGATCGCTGATTATGTTCTTGCAACTTACGGAACAGGTGCTGTAATGGCAGTTCC
This sequence comes from Bacillus sp. MYb56, assembly GCF_002976445.1. Lineage (NCBI taxonomy): Bacteria > Bacillati > Bacillota > Bacilli > Caryophanales > Bacillaceae > Bacillus > Bacillus sp. MYb56. The sequence continues at coordinate 45,086 of NZ_PCOH01000017.1, read as the reverse complement.
AGCTCACGATGAGCGTGACTATGAATTCGCATCAACGTTCAATCTTCCAATGAAGGAAGTTGTAAAAGGCGGAGACATTTCGAAAGAAGCATATACAGGTGATGGTGCGCACGTAAACTCAGCATTCCTTGATGGTTTAAATAAAGAAGAAGCAATTGTAAAAATGATTGAGTGGCTTGAAGTAACAAGCGCAGGAAATCAAAAAGTAACGTACCGTCTACGTGACTGGTTATTTAGTCGCCAACGTTACTGGGGTGAGCCAATTCCAGTAATCCATTGGGAAGATGGTACAATGACAGCTGTGAAAGAAGAAGAATTACCATTAGTTCTTCCGAAAACAGAGAATATTCGTCCTTCAGGTACAGGTGAATCACCACTTGCAAACATTGAAGAGTGGGTAAATGTTGTTGATCCTGAAACTGGTAAAAAAGGTCGTCGTGAAACAAATACAATGCCACAATGGGCTGGTAGCTGCTGGTACTACCTACGCTACATCGATCCAAACAACAGCGAAGCACTTGTAGACCCTGAAAAAGTAAAACAATGGCTTCCAGTTGATATTTATATCGGTGGAGCAGAGCACGCTGTACTTCACTTACTATATGCTCGTTTCTGGCATAAAGTATTATATGATATCGGTGTAGTTCCAACGAAAGAACCGTTCCAACAATTATTCAACCAAGGTATGATCTTAGGTGAAAACAACGAGAAAATGAGTAAATCAAAAGGTAACGTTGTAAATCCTGATGATATCGTAGCAAGCCACGGTGCAGATACACTTCGTCTATACGAAATGTTCATGGGACCATTAGATGCTTCAATCGCTTGGTCTGAAAATGGTCTTGACGGAGCTCGTCGTTTCCTAGATCGCGTATGGCGCCTATTCATTCAAGATAACGGTGAATTAAGTGAGAAAATTACTGATGCACCAAACAAAGATCTTGAAAAAGCTTACCACCAAACAGTGAAGAAAGTAACAGAAGACTATGCAGAGCTTCGCTTCAACACAGCGATTTCTCAAATGATGGTATTCATCAACGATGCATACAAAGCTGAAACACTTCCGAAAGAATATGTAGAAGGTTTCGTAAAAATGATTGCACCAGTTGCACCTCACATCGGGGAAGAACTATGGAGCAAGCTTGGATACAATGAAACAATCACATATGCAAGCTGGCCAACATTTGATGAGTCTAAACTTGTAGAAGATGAAGTTGAAATCGTTGTTCAAATTATGGGCAAAGTTCGCGCAAAATTAACAATGAGTAAAGACGCATCAAAAGAAGAAATGGAACAACTTGCACTTGAGGAAATCAAAGAACAAATTGAAGGGAAAACAGTTCGTAAAGTAATTGTTGTTCCTGGAAAACTTGTTAACGTTGTTGCAAACTAATTAATTATTAATAAAAGCTCAGAGCGTTTATGCTCTGAGCTTTTTTGCGTGAAAAATAAGCTCAGGATCACCTTCATCTAAGTTTTCGATCATTCCACTACGCATAAATCCATTTGCTTTAAAAACTTTTTGCATATTTGTATTCGATTTGTTCGTTGAAGAAAATATTTTTTGAGTAGGAGAATGTCTTAACATATATGAGATTAATGAGCTTGCATGACCTTGTCTTCTTTTCGTTGGCGAAACAATGATTAATGAGAGGAAAGTATGACCAAAGAAATTTGTATCGTATGTTAGAAAACCAAAAATGGAATTGTCCTCTTTTGCAATTATGCAGTTTCCTTCATCAATAGCGTGTTTAATATAATCTCGTCTACTATCGTCTCCGATTACATCAACATCTATATGTAAGATTGAATCTAAATCGTCGATGGAAGCTTTTGCTATGTTTTCCAATGGAAATGCCCCCTTTCAAGTGAAAGAAAAATAATCAGTCAATTAATCCTATCATGAATGGAGAACGAAGAAAAAGGTGCGGAATTCCTATATAGACAAACACCTATTCTTCTATAGGAAATATGATAAAAAAGGTAGGTTAAATTGAGCAGAAGAGGTGAAAGGAATGAAAGGGATGGACAATAATGCACCACATGGCTTCTTCGGAGGTGGATCGGATAGTTATGGACACATGATGTTTATGGGAGGAGATGGTCAACACGGATATGGCGGAATCCCAAGTTGGATGGGAGGAGCAGCTGGAGGATTTCCGACGTCAGTGGCGGGTGTACAAACAGGATTCCCAACATCAGTAGCTGGAGTGCAAACAGGATTTCCGGCAGTAGTAGGAGGTACACAAGGAGGAGTGCCTGTAGGTATGCCAACTACATTTCCATCTTTCGTTGGCGGTGTACAAACAGGATTTCCTGTACCTGGCGTTGGTGTTGTAGCTGGTGGAATCGGCGGATTCCCTCAAGGTGTTCACGGTCATCATGAGCATCACGGCCATCATCATCATCAACACGGTCATCATCAGCACCACGGTCATCATCAGCATCATGGCCATCATCAAATTCATCCGCAGGCTGTCCTTTATCAAACACACCAAGGCCACCATCAGCACCAAGGCCACCATCAGCACCAAGGCCACCATCAGCACCACGGTCACCATCAGCACCAAGGTCATCAAGATCATCACGGCCACCATCAGCAACAAGTACATCACCAAGGCCACCACCAAATTCATCCGCAAGCTGTTCTTTTCCAAACACACCAAGGCCAACACCATCACCAAGGCCAACATCGTCACCAAGGCCAACACCATCACCAAGGCCAACATCATCACCAGGGCCAACACCATCATCAAGGTCAACACCATCATCAAGGTCAACACCATCATCAAGGTCAACAGCATCATCAAGGTCAACAGCATCATCAAGATCAACAACATCATCAAGGTCAACAGTATCATCAAGGTCAACAACAATACCAACAGTATCAGCAGCAACAACAGCCTTGGGCAGGTGGAATTGGAGCAGGAACGGCAGCAGGAGCAGCAGCTGGTACTGCAGGAGCAGCAGGACACGCGGGACACGTGGGTCATTAATAGACCAAAGGAAAAAAGACATAATAAAAAACTGCTAGGAGATCCTAGCAGTTTTTTTCTGCCTCTTGACGTTGGCGTTCGATTTCCGCACGAAGTTGTGGTTCTGGTGCTTGCCATCTTTCTGGTTTCATAATTTTGCCGTCGCCCTCGCGGAATCGAGGCTTTCCATCAGGGAATAGTTTTGCCATGTTAGCATTGTTTACAATTTCGAATCCTTTATCTGGACGTACGCCCATTTCTGCAAACGTTCCGAATGCAAAGTAAATAAGGTCAATAAGTGCATCATATTGATCTTCAACAGTTGTTGCTTCTAGAAATTCTTCTAGCTCTTCTTGCATAAAGCTAGCACGAATTTTTGCACGCTTTTCTGTTAGTTTTGTTGGAGTACTTGTCACAGGATGTCCGAATTCTTCATGCATTTTTGCAACAAGTTCGTATCCTTTATCTAAACCTTTTTCGTTTGTCATGTTGTTTCATCCTTTCTTACGTTATGCCGAATTTTATCCCGCATTAACGGGCAGTAAGACTCCCACCTCAAAAGTCGCAAATGCGAGGAAGTGAGGTGGGAGATAACTGCCCGTAAAAGCCCGATTGGTTCAACTAATAATCAGTGGGGAATGGACAAAATCCCCACTGATTAAAGTTTCACTTTATTGTAACATAAGGTAGTTATTAAATAAAAAGAACATCTTATGAGAAATAAGATGTTCGCTCGTTATTCTTCTTTCTTAATTAAAACGGATAAAATAAGATCGATGCCAAACATTCCGATGAGTAGCATTGGTATAACTACAAGTAAATAACGTGTGAAAGAAACATTTTTTAAGTATGTATGAGCAAATAAAAAGACGCCGAGAAATAAAATACCATTTAAAATAGGTTTTACTAATTTTTTAGACATAAGCTCCCCCGTAAATATCCCTTTTCTCTATTTAAAAATAAAAACTCTCCTCTCCGTTGTACCATGCCAGAGAGGGGAGTTCAATCATTAACTTATTCAATTACACCAGAATTTGTAATATTGACAGTGTATGTCACCTTAATAGGAACATCTTTATACATTCTTCGCCACTCTTCTAATTTGAATGGACGGTAATGTTCTTTATACCTTGCGCCGAGACCGAGTGGATCCACATTCAAAGATTTAAACTGTTTAATTAGTTTATTAGCTTTTGCACCTAATTGTTTTTCAACTGATTTTTCTATTTTTTTTGTGTTCTTTTTATTTTCTAAGTTGAACTGTTTAGATAGTTCTTGAATACGTGCTTCTAGTTTGACGTGTATGAAAAATGATGGTTTACCATCTTTAATACTTACTTGGTAAGTTGGGACGGATCGAATATTATTAATGATTGTGTATCCTGAGTTTGCTTTAAATTCATGTGAATCTAATCGGTGTTTTTCCAATAAACCTTTAAAGGCAAACATATCATGATAACTAATTTTGCCAATATATTTATCTCCTTTTAAAAGGCCGATGCCAGTAATTTTTATTTTATCTTTATCTTTTTTGAGAATTGGTAAATAGGAATCTTGGCCTTCACGATAATATCGATAGGCTCCTAAATGTAGATTGTCAGTAGGTAAAGGACCCGTTTTCATATTATGGTCTAACATTTTCTTTATATAAATTGCAACGTTAGATGATGTTGTATATTTACCCTTTAGTAAGTCTAGCCCTGTTCCCTCTAATAAACCGACATACATAGAGTTCCCGATATTCACATCACGAATTAACGTGTCAAAGGAAGTTGACAACCCTTTTTTAGCAATTTTTGTAGTAAATAAAGCAATACGCATTTGTCCACTTGCAAACGGTTGAGCGGATTCTAAAGAAGTATCCGCTTTTACTTGTTTTACTGCGTTTCCTACGCCTTCAAAGACTTGAACTTTATTACCTTTTTTCTGTATAGGACATACGAATGTGACTTTTACTTTATTATCTTTTGCTGTATCAAAAACAGTCCCTTGAATTAGGTTGACATCATCGATAATATTTTTTTGTAAGCAACCAGTTAGACTGAAGATGCTAATACAAGAAAGAAGCATTAATTTTCTTTTGATTTTTTCCATTTTCTTTTCACCCACACAATAATAAATAGAATTGGGATGTATATGTATATAAGCCAAAAACTAATTCTTGACGCATTACTAATAAAGTCATTAATATCATGTCTGTTTGTTAAAAGTTGTGAAACAATGAGGGTAATAAGCATAAAAGCAATTAAAACACCTCTTTGTTTTACACGAAATATTTCGTGTGTTCCTCTTGTTGCTGCCCATAAAGGAAGAATGAAGCTCGTAACAATAACGAGAGTATAAGCTGAGATTGCAATGTACTCTAGCCGTTCTATGAAAGGAAGTTGGACAACTTGAGTCATAGAGAGCTGGGCCCAAATTGTTTTGGATAATTGTTTTTCGCTAAAGAAGGTAAAAGCTAAGAGGGTGCTAAATAAATATAAAAGATTAGAGAATAGCGCACCGTATTGTGCAAATTTATGAGATTTCTTAGACTCTTTTATAAATGGATAAATCATAAGAAAAATTTCAAATCCGCTCATAGTATAGATTGATAATTGAGCTGCTTTTAAAATGTCTGAAAATGAATGTGACAATACAGGGAGTAAATTAGACCAGTGAGTGTATTTTAAGATAAAAAGGCTAAGGAAAAGATATCCAAGTGTCCCGCCGATAGAAATGACACAGATACCAGTAATAACACGAAAACCAGATGAGATAATATAGTAACCGACTAAGCATAGAAAAGTTGTTAGCATCCAAATCGAAGCAGAAGGAAACATCCATACTTGAATAATTTCTACATATGTTCGTACAACGGAAATACTAACGGTTAAAAAATACGCTATAAAAATGAGGTTAATGCCGTTTCCTAGCCATTTTCCAAATGTTTGTCGATGTAAATCAATTAAATTTCCGTTTGTTTCTTTTAACAAGAAATACATCATCCATAGGAGAATATGAATGATGATTCCTGTGAGAAAGACACTTATCCAGCCGTCGTATCCAGCTGCTTTCGCAATAATGCGGGCAAATCCGAGAACACCAGCACCAAATTGTGCACCGTGAATTAAGAAGAAAACGAAGATAGGTGATATTTGGTGTTCTGCTTTAATTTTACTCATCGATGCACCTCATTTCTTAATCATCAAAATCAGATGTATGTTTCGTAGAAATTCCATTAGTTGCTTTCTTTACGTGTTGCGGTCTTGCTTGAACATCTCGTGTATCAATCATTGTTAATGGAAAACGAATCCAAGAATCTTTAAAGGATTGTTGTCTCGTTGGATAAAAGAGAGCGTACGGCTTACGTAAAGAAGTAAGTCTAAACAAATGGGTAAATAAAAAGATAAATCCAAGAGAGATACCGAAGAGTCCTCCTATTTCTGCGAATGCTAGAAATGGGAAACGCAGTAATCGAACGGCGTTACCCATTTTATAAATCGGTGTAATGAAGGAAGCGAGTGCTGATAAGGCAACGATAATTAATAAAATATTACTCGTTAAACCAGCTTGTACAGATGCTTGCCCGATTACGATACCGCCTACAATACCGAGCGTTTGTCCGACTTTCATCGGTAATCGCGCACCAGCTTCTCTTAATAGATCAATTGCGAGTTCTAAAAAGAGTGCTTCTATTAAGGGTGGAAACGGCACTTGTGCCCTTGATAAAATTAATGTTTCAAGTAAGTCACTAGGAATTAATTCATAGTGATAATTTAAAACCGCTACATATAATGGCGTGGCACAAATTGAGAATAGAACAGCGATCAATCTTAAAAACCTTGAGAATGTAGCGTATAACCAAGAAACGTTATAGTCTTCTGGTGAAATGAAAAAGTCGAAATATGATACAGGTGTTAAGAGGACACTTGGTGAACCATCAACAAAAATAGCGATTTTGCCATCAATAAGTGCTTTTGTGACTCTATCAGTGCGTTCTGTATTTATATAGAGAGGGAAAATTGACTTTTCACCCATTAATTCTTGTATATAAGCACTATCGTTAATTTGATCATATTCAAGAGCCCGCAATGATTCTTCTAGAAACTCTACATTATCTTTTTCAGCGAGGTTGTCTAAATACATCATGACAACCTTTGTTTTTGAAAACTCTCCGATAATCATCTCTTTTGTTTGTAGCTCTAAAACAGGCAGGCGTTTTCGTACTAAATTAATATTTGTATCAATAGCTTCTACGAAACCTTCCTGAGGTCCGATAACGGTTGATTCATTTAATGGAGGACTGGGCGCCCGGTAATTATCAATTGCAATGTTTGCAAGCATACATTTTTGATCTTGCTGATTTAATTGAATAATTGCATGTCCTTTTAAAACCATGTCCTCAATTTTTTGTAAGTCGTTCGTAATTGTAATACCACTCATCGGAATATGTTCTTTTAATTCTTCTAATGGAGTGCAAGGACGTTCCATTAGAGTAGGCATTAAATACTTTTGCAATTTCTCACCATCAAGTGAAGGACGATAGTAAGAAATCCAATAAGGCATCGTTTCATCATCTGATGTGTGGTAATTAACAAAATCACTAGACTTTTTCAGCTTCTCTATTAAATCTTGTAGAGAATGAATATGGTCATTTTCTGGTTTGCTAAAGTCATAAATGCTGTTACTTCCTGAGGTTTGCTGTTTGTTTTGAGAATTATCCTCTTGCTTAGAATTTTGCTGTTTGTTTTGAGAATTATCATCTTGTTTAGAATTTTGCTGTTTGTCTTGAGAAGAATCATCTTGTTTAGAATTTTGCTGTTTGTCTTGAGAAGAATCATCTTGCTTAGAGTTTTGCTGCTTGTTTTGAGAATTATCCTCCTGCTTAGAATTTTGCTGCTTGTTTTGAGAATTATCCTCTTGCTTAGAATTTTGCTGTTTGTTTTGAGAATTATCCTCTTGCTTAGAATTTTGCTGTTTGTTTTGAGAAGAGTCCTCTTGTTTAGAACCTTGCTGTTTGTTTTGAGAATTATCATCTTGTTTAGAATTTTGCTGTTTGTTTTGAGAATTATCATCTTGCTTAGAATTTTGCTGTTTGTTTTGAGAATTATCCTCTTGCTTAGAACTTTGCTGTTTGTTTTGAGAATTATCATCTTGCTTAGAACTTTGTTGTTTGTTTTGAGAATTATCCTCTTGTTTAGAGTTTTGTTGTTTGTCTTGAGAAGAATCATCAGTTTGTTCCGTACTTTTTGGCTCGTCATTCTTATCTTTGTTATGTTCCTTTTGATCATCAGACTGTTGTTTCGAATCATTTGTCTCTTTTGTACTTGAATTTTTTTTCTTACGTAACCAATTCCAAATCATATGTATGCCCTCTTTGATCTTGTAATATAGTGCTATTTTGTGGCTATTTTTGTATATTATTCATTTATTTATGAAAAGAAGAAGGAGAATGCTTTCCGTAGAAAAAATCCTTTAGTAAGGAGTTTATAATATGACGGGAAGAAGGCGAGTCTGTGCAAATTGTAAAAAAGGAGAAGTTTGTTTTAAAAGAGTTTGTGTTTGAAAATGGTAGGGAAATTCCTGTTCAAATGGGGTATGAGACGTATGGCACTTTAAATAGAGAAAGATCAAATGCAATTTTGGTTTGTCACTATTTTAGTGCAACAAGTCATGCGGCAGGAAAATATACAGAGCATGATGAGGAAGCTGGTTGGTGGGATGGATTAATTGGACCTGGAAAAGCAATTGATACAAATAAATATTTCGTTATATGCACTGATAACCTTTGTAATGTACAGGTGAAGAACCCTTACGTGATTACAACGGGACCAAAATCGATAAATCCGATGACTGGTTTTGAGTATGCGATGGATTTTCCAGTTTTCACATTTTTAGATGTAGCACGTATGCAATATGAGTTAATAAAAGATATGGGGATTGCTAGGCTACATGCTGTAATGGGACCATCGGCAGGTGGGATGATTGCGCAGCAATGGGCTGTTCACTATCCTCATATGGTAGAACAAATGATTGGAGTTATTACGAATCCACAAAATCCAATTATAACGTCGGGAAATGTAGCGCAAAATGCGATTGAAGCAATTCAGCTTGATCCAAACTGGAAAGGTGGAAAGTATGGAGAAGAGCAGCCAACGAAGGGTCTTCATTTAGCAAATCGAATGATGTTTATGAATGCGTTTGATGAACATTTTTATGAAATGGCATTCCCGCGGAACAGTATAGAAATGGCACCTTATCAGGAATTTTCTGCATTAACATCATTTGAGAAAGAAATTAATAAAGTGACATGCAAAAGTATAGATTTAGTAGATGCAAATTCGTGGATGTACACTGCGAAAGCAGTCTTATTACATGATATTGCGCATGGATTTTCTTCTTTAGAAGAGGCTCTTTCTAATATAGAAGCGAATGTACTCATGATTCCGTGCAAACAAGATTTACTTCAGCCACCTCGTTATAATTATAAAATGGTAGACATTTTGCAAAAACAGGGGAAATATGCAGAAGTGTATGAGATAGAAAGTATAAATGGGCATATGGCTGGGGCATTAGATGTTCATTTGTTTGAAAAGAAAGTTTACGAGTTTTTAAATCGGAAAGTATCTAGTTTTGTGTAGGAAATAATTAATGTGGAAAGGTGCATGATTTATAGTAGGCACCTTTTTTTACATGATTTGCAGACGGAAAATATATGAAGCGACTGATAAACCGAAGAAAGCTATACTAAGTAATAGAAATAAGAATGACATTTCTTGAGGGGATTTTATCTTTTTATTATTTTTCATACTAAGAGCAATAACTGCAAAAACTAAGAAAATGATGCCCATAATGAAAAGAAAAAGTGTCATTTTAACTGGCTCCTTTCATCAAACAAGTATATTGAGGATACAATGCGCCAGTTATGTTTGTAAAGAATAAGTTTTGCGGGGAAATTGAGAAATAAATGTTCCATTCTTTGCGTTCCTTCCTTCGCATGCTAAAATTGATGAGAAATGATTGTTTAAAGAAGAAACTGAAGGTTTTATTGTATATAAGGAGGAACTACATATGACAGAAGTAAAAACAATTACTACAGAAGAAGTGCAAGAGCGTTTAGAAAATGGAGAAACATTATTTTTAGTAGATGTAAGGGAAGATGAAGAAGTAGCGGCAGGGAAAATTCCGGAAGCTGTACATATTAAAATGGGCGATATTCCAAATAAAGTAGATTTCTTTGAGAAAGAGAATGAATATATCTTTATTTGCCGTTCGGGAATGCGTAGTGAAAATGTATGCCATTATTTAAATGAGCAAGGATTTAAAACAGTGAATATGGTTGGCGGTATGCTTCAATATGAAGGCGAAACTAAATAAGTAGCTGCAAAAACTTGAAACGAGTCTGTTTCAAGTTTTTTTCTTTTGCATACAGTATACAAAAGGGGGAGGGGAAATGGGAATTAACATGCGTAAAGTAAAAATTATTAATAATACAGGAGCTGTTAATGTCGGCGACTGTTATGATATCTCACCTTTAGCTGTGGCAAAAATATATGCTGGTGCTGGAGGATCGAGTGCGGCTGTGTTTTTAAATGGGAAACGACAGCCAGAAGCTGTGATTAGAACATCAGTGTTTCTTCCACCATTGGCGACGAGTACACGTACATTAGGTGCATAAAGGAAAGGTAGAGTGTAAGTATGCCTGCACGTATTAAAGAATTTATTATCGTTAATAATACTGGGAATATATTCACGGGTGATAATTTGAGTGATAATTCGTTTACTGCTTCGAAATCGTATAGTGGTTCAATGGGGTGTACTTGGATTGATGTTGTTACAGTAATAGGAACAGAGACGAAGCTTTGTTTACAGCCGGGAGATTCGGTGACGACAACCTATACACGAGGTACCCCTGCTGGTACTGTAACGGGAACAAATATGGGGCAAGGTGCAAATGTATCGAGTATATCGCAAGCTGTCCCTAATACAGATAATATGGATTCAGTTGCTGGACTCCCTTAAGGAATTAAGGGAGTTTTTATTATTTAGAATAAAAATAGTCTTTGAGATTGTTTTTGTAAATACATATTAAGAAGAGGTTTGTTTAAAGTAAAAAAGATGGTGTGTAGGTGGTGAAAGTGTGAAAGAGCGCGATAGACAAAATTCATTAAACTCTAATTTCAGAATTTCACCGAATCTTATTGGACCTACTTTTCCTCCCGTTCCAACGGGATTTACTGGCATTGGGATTACTGGTCCAACCGGTCCACAAGGCCCGACTGGCCCACAAGGACCAAGGGGATTTCAAGGTCCGATGGGGGAGATGGGCCCGACAGGACCTCAAGGAGTGCAAGGGATTCAAGGACCAGCTAGACAAATGGGTGCAACAGGACCAGAAGGACAGCAGGGACCACAAGGATTAAGGGGACCACAGGGAGAAACTGGAGCGACAGGACCTCAAGGAGTGCAAGGGTTACAAGGTCCGATTGGTCCGACCGGAGCGACTGGGGCACAAGGAATACAGGGGATACAGGGATTACAGGGGCCGATTGGAGCTACCGGGCCAGAGGGACCTCAAGGAATTCAAGGAGTGCAAGGGGTACCGGGTGCAACAGGTTCACAAGGAATACAAGGAGCTCAAGGGATACAAGGCCCACAAGGACCGAGTGGAAATACGGGAGCAACAGGAGTGACTGGTCAGGGGATTAGTGGTCCGACTGGAATAACAGGTCCAACAGGGATAACCGGCCCATCTGGAGGACCTCCAGGTCCGACTGGAGCAACTGGTGCGACAGGGCCAGGAGGTGGACCGAGTGGAAGTACAGGTGCGACGGGAGCGACTGGAAATACTGGAGTAACTGGAAGTGCGGGAGTGACTGGAAATACAGGTCCGACTGGAAGTACAGGAGAAACAGGAGCACAGGGCCTGCAAGGAATACAAGGGGTTCAAGGGCCAATTGGATCAACGGGTCCAGAAGGTCCGCAAGGTATTCAAGGTATTCCTGGTCCGACAGGAGTAACTGGTGAACAAGGAATCCAAGGGGTTCAGGGAATTCAAGGGATAACGGGGGCAACCGGAGATCAAGGTCCGCAAGGTATACAAGGGGCCATAGGACCTCAAGGTATAACAGGAGCAACCGGAGATCAAGGCCCACAAGGAATACAAGGGGTACCTGGTCCAACCGGGGACACAGGCTCACAAGGAGTCCAAGGAATTCAAGGGCCAATGGGTGATATAGGACCAACAGGCCCAGAAGGCCCAGAAGGACTTCAGGGTCCGCAAGGAATACAAGGAGTGCCAGGACCAGCTGGAGCAACAGGTCCAGAGGGCCCACAAGGAATACAAGGAATTCAAGGACCAATAGGAGTAACAGGTCCAGAAGGTCCACAAGGAATTCAGGGAATACAAGGGATTCAAGGTATAACAGGAGCAACCGGAGCACAAGGAGCAACTGGAGTTCAAGGTGTTCAAGGGAATATAGGAGCAACAGGTCCAGAGGGCCCGCAAGGAGTGCAAGGTACTCAAGGGGATATAGGTCCAACAGGTCCAATGGGTCCACAGGGAGTTCAAGGTATCCAAGGAATTCAAGGACCGACAGGTGCGCAAGGAGTGCAAGGCCCACAAGGAATTCAAGGAATCCAAGGGCCGACAGGAGTAACTGGAGATACGGGTACAACAGGGGTGACAGGGGAAGGGCCGACAGGAGCAACTGGAGTAACTGGTGCAACCGGAGCAACGGGGCTGCAGGGTCCACAAGGAATACAAGGAGTACAAGGAGACATAGGCCCAACCGGTCCGCAAGGTGTTCAAGGTCCACAAGGGATCCAAGGTATAACGGGAGCAACGGGAGATCAAGGGCCGCAAGGAATTCAAGGCCCGCAAGGAATCCAAGGTCCAACAGGTCCTCAAGGAATCCAAGGAGGTCAAGGCCCACAAGGGATACAAGGGGCAACAGGTGTAACCGGAGCACAAGGCCCACAGGGAATTCAAGGGATACAAGGAGTGCAAGGTCCGACTGGTCCACAAGGCCCAACCGGAATACAAGGTGTGCAAGGAGAAATAGGTCCAACTGGTCCGCAAGGTGTGCAAGGTTTACAAGGTCCACAAGGCCCAACCGGGGACACGGGTCCAACAGGAGCGCAAGGCCCACAAGGAATTCAAGGTCCAACGGGAGCAACAGGTTCACAAGGAATTCAAGGTCCAACGGGGGCAACAGGTTCACAAGGTCCAACCGGAGGCACGGGTCCAACAGGTTCACAAGGAATCCAAGGTCCAACGGGAGCAACAGGAGCAACAGGAGCAACTGGAGCGACCGGGGTGACTGGAGTTAGTACAACTGCAACGTATTCCTTTGCAAATAATACTTCAGGAAGTGCTATTTCCGTGTTGTTAGGCGGTACGAATATACCATTACCGAACAATCAAAATATTGGACCGGGAATAACAGTTAGTGGTGGAAATACTGTGTTTACCGTTACAAATGCAGGTAATTATTATATAGCCTACACAATTAATATAACGGCAGCTTTACTTGTAAGTTCGCGTATAACTGTAAATGGAAGTCCGCTAGCAGGAACAATAAATTCACCGGCAGTGGCTACAGGTTCATTTAATGCGACAATTATTAGTAATTTAGCTGCGGGCTCTGCTATTAGTTTACAGTTATTTGGATTACTTGCAGTGGCTACATTATCTACGACAACGCCAGGAGCTACTCTAACTATTATTAGATTAAGTTAATAAGCAAAAAAACCTTGGAACTTTTATGTTTCAAGGTTTTTTATCCCTCTATTTGTGGGCTAATAATCAGTGGGGATGGACAAAACCCCCACTGATTAAAGTTTCACTTTATTCACTTGAGCAAAAACATCGCGGTTCAAAAATATATTATAATAGAATGAAGAGAGGTATAAATTTGGCAGAAAGGGAGAGTGGCGATGCAGGAGAAGGTTAAAGATTTTTTCGGACGCCCACTTCAAGATTTACGCATCTCTGTCATTGATCGTTGTAATTTACGGTGTACGTATTGTATGCCAGCGGAAGTGTTTGGTCCTGATTATGCTTTTTTGAAAGATGAGTTTTTACTGACATTTGATGAAATAGAGCGATTAGCAAAAGTATTTGTTAGCATCGGTGTACGGAAAATTAGACTTACTGGTGGCGAACCCTTGCTCCGTAAGGACTTAACAAAACTTATCGAACGTCTCGTGAAAATTGACGGTTTAGTAGATATAGGATTAACGACAAATGCGATTCATTTAACGAAGCAAGCGAAGGCGTTAAAAGAAGCTGGGTTACACCGAGTAAATGTTAGTTTGGATGCGATAGATGATAATGTGTTCCGCGCAATTAATGGCCGGAATATGAATACGAAGCCAGTGTTAAAAGGAATTATGGCAGCGAAAGAAGCAGGCCTTGAAGTGAAAGTAAATATGGTTGTGAAAAAAGGAATGAATGATCATCAAGTACTTCCGGTTGCTACGTATTTTAAAGAACAAGGAATCACGCTTAGATTTATTGAGTTTATGGATGTTGGCAGTACGAATGGATGGAATTTTGATCAAGTTATTACGAAACGAGAATTAATTGATATGATTCATGGGGTGTATCCAATTGAGCCAGCTGAAGCTCATTATTTTGGTGAGGTTGCGAAGCGGTATCGATACGTTGGAACGAATGTAGAGGTTGGTTTTATTACCTCTGTTTCTGAGTCATTTTGTTCTTCTTGTACGAGAGCAAGAATTTCGGCAGATGGAAAGTTTTATACTTGCTTGTTTGCAACAGAAGGAATGGATTTAAGGAAACTTCTGAGGGAGAACCTTTCGGATAATGAGTTATTAAAAGCTATACAATATGTATGGGAGAATAGAAAAGATCGATATTCAGATGAACGGACAGAAGAAAGTGCGAAAAATCGTCCGAAAATTGAAATGTCTTATATAGGAGGATAAGAAAGGGGGATGTCGTATGCAAGAGCGATATTCAAGACAAATGTTATTTTCTGGTGTTGGGGAAGCAGGGCAACGGAAAATAAGAGGGAAGCACGTGCTCGTTATCGGTGCTGGTGCACTCGGAGCAGCGAATGCAGAAGCAATTGTTAGAGCAGGTGTTGGAAAAATAACAATTGCGGATCGTGATTATGTAGAATGGAGTAATTTACAAAGGCAACAATTATATACAGAAGAAGATGCAAAGCATTATAAACCGAAAGCAATAGCGGCAGCAGAACATTTAAAGGCAATTAATTCCGAAGTAGAAATTGTACCGGTTGTGACTGATGTAACGGTGCAAGAAATGGAAGAGTTAATTAAAGGTGTAGATTTAATATTAGATGCGACAGATAATTTTGAAACGCGCCTTCTTATTAATGATATATCGCAGATGTATAACGTTCCGTGGATATACGGAGGATGCGTTGGAAGCTACGGAGTAACTTATACAATCTTGCCAGGAAAAACGCCGTGTTTTCGATGTTTAATGGAACATCCGGCGAGCGGAGCGACATGTGATACGGCCGGTATTATACAGCCAGCAGTGCAATTAGTAGTTGCACATCAAATAACGGAAGCCTTGAAAATATTAGTAGAAGATTTTGAGGCACTTCGTGAAACGATGCTATCATTTGATCTTTGGAATAATCAACAGATGGCATTTAAAGTGAATAGGCAGAAAAAGGATACATGTTTATCCTGTGGAAAGTTACGTACATATCCGAGTTTAACATTTGAAGCACAAACGAAAACAGAAGTATTATGTGGGCGAAATACAGTTCAAATCCGTCCAGGTGTGCGTCAGGGTTTTAATTTAGAGGAAATTAAAAAGCGCTTACAAAAAAGTGTGGATGTAAAAGCAACGCCGTATTTATTATCATTTCCAGTGGAAGAATATCGTTTTGTTTTATTTACAGATGGCAGGGCGTTTATTCATGGTACGAATGATATGAATGTTGCGAAACGACTATATGCAAGATATATAGGTTGAACCTAAAGGGGAATCCTTTAGGTTCAAATGGAAAAGGTAGGATTAAGAATTTCTAATATAATCTCCATTTTTTCCGCCCGTTTTTTCAAGTAAGTACGTTTCGCCAATAATCATACCCTTATCAACGGCTTTACACATGTCATATACAGTAAGAGCGGTAGCGGAAGCAGCTGTTAAAGCTTCCATCTCAACGCCGGTACTACCTTCTGTTTTAACTTTTACTTCAATAAGTAGCCGATATTGTTCTTCTGACTGTTTCCAATCGAAAGAGACATCAACACCTTTTAATAATAAAGGATGGCACATTGGGATAATATCAGAAGTACGTTTTGCAGCCATAATACCTGCGATTTGTGCGACGGCTAATACGTCACCTTTACCAATTTCGTTGCGTGAGATTTTATCAAAAATTTCTTTTGTAACGAGAATGCTAGAGCATGCTATTGCTGTTCGAACGGTTATTTTTTTGTCACTTATATCAACCATTTTAGCGCGCCCTTGGTCGTTGAAATGTGTGAATGAAGACATGGAATTCCTCCTTGAAGTAATTGCGATTTAATATATAAAGTGTAATCGAGATTAGATATTTTGCAAATATGAGGTGAGAAACAATGGTAGAAAAACGAATCCCGATTCAAGTTGCTGAGGCTGTAGAGCGGGTTATGAAATATGCTAAGCATGGTGAAGTAGAAGAAGTTTCTATTACAGAAAGTTATGGGAGGATTCTTGGAGAGGATGTTGTCTCAGATCACGACGTTCCTCACTTTGATCGTTCTCCTTACGATGGTTTCGCAATTCGAGCAGAAGACACGAAGGAAGCGAGTCAAGAGCAGCCGATTGAATTTGAAGTAATAGGAGAGATCGGAGCAGGATCTGTTTTTACAGAAGAAGTAGGGGCTTTTCAGGCGGTTCGTATTATGACAGGAGCAGCTATTCCAGAAGATTGCAATGCAGTCGTAATGCTAGAACTGACGGAAGGATTCGAGAGGAACGAAAGTACATATATGAAGTTAAAACGTCCTTTCCAAAACGGTGACAATGTGTCATTTAAAGGAGAAGATATAAAACAAAATCAAGTCCTCGTTAAGAAAGGTGTCGTAATCAATCCAGGTGTTGCCGCATTATTAGCGACGTTTGGATATAGCACTGTGAAAGTTGTAAAACAGCCTGTTGTCGGTATTGTAACGACAGGAAGTGAATTACTAGAAGTGCATGAGGCGTTAGAGCCAGGGAAAATTAGAAATAGTAACTCTTACATGATTGCCGCTCAAATTATGAAAGCTGGCGGGAAAGTGCGTTACTATGGGCAACTTGCCGATGAGTTAGATGCATGTTTTACAGCTGTTAAATCAGCGATGGATGAGGTTGATATTTTAATTACAACGGGCGGTGTTTCAGTAGGGGATTACGACTATTTGCCAGCTATTTATGAAAGGTTACAGGCGAATGTACTCTTTAATAAAATAGCGATGAGACCTGGAAGTGTAACGACAGTAGCTGAAGTTGATGGAAAGCTACTCTTTGGTTTATCAGGTAATCCATCAGCTTGTTATGTAGGTTTCGAATTATTTGTGCATCCAATTATGAAAACGTATTTGCATGTGAAGGAGCCTCACGTATATAGAACTGATGCTATTTTACAAAAAGATTTTCCGAAACCAAATCCGTTTACTCGTTTTGTAAGAGCGAAAGCGAGTATTGTTAATGGGGCACTACAAGCGATGCCAGTCGGTTTAGATAAATCGAGTGCGGTCTCTTCACTTGCGGATGCAAATGCTTTTATCGTGCTGCCTGGAGGAACGAGAGGATTTGAAGCAGGAATGAAAGTGTCTGTATTATTGTTAGAATGCTCTGAGGGAAGTGATTGGCCGTGGGCAAAGCCTCTTCAATCTTACAAATAGTAGGGTATCAAAATAGCGGGAAAACAACACTTGTAGAGAAGATGGTACATGCATTAGCTGAAAGAGAAATGAAGGTTGCTACAATTAAACATCATGGTCACGGGGGCTTTCCTGAAGTAGCGCAAAAAGATAGTGAAAGACACCGAAAAGCTGGTGCTGTAGTAAGTAGTGTAGAAGGTGCTGGATTACTATCTTTGTCCTCTTTGCGAGATGAATGGTCCTTGCAAGAAATTATCCGCTTGTACGAATTTTTTGAAGTAGATACGATTTTAATAGAGGGCTATAAAGCTGAGAACTATCCGAAAGTAGTGTTACTTCGTTCTGCGGAAGACGCTGAACTTTTACATAAAGTAGAAAATATAGCGGCAGTTATTACGTGGTATGATGCTTCGTCAAATGTACGAGAAGAATATAAAGTATTTCATATAACAGAAGAAAAATTGTATATAGACTGGTTTTTACAAACAGCTAGGGGTGCAAAATGATAAATACGTATTATGAAGTAATTGATACAGAAATCTCGATTGAAGAGGTGACAAAGAAAGTAGTTCGCCGTGAATGTGGTGCTGTTACAACATTTATCGGGACAGTTAGGGAGTTTACGAAAGGGCGTCGTACACTATACTTAGAGTATGTAGCTTATAAGACGATGGCAGAAAAGATGCTACAGAAAATTGGATCAGAAGTGAAGGAGAAGTGGCCCGGTACACATGTTGCGATTACGCATCGCATCGGCACGCTGCAAATTTCTGATATAGCGGTTGTTGTTGCTGTATCAACGCCTCATCGCAAAGAGGCTTATGAAGCGAATGAATATATTATGGAGCGTATTAAGAAAATTGTTCCAATTTGGAAAAAGGAGTTTTGGGAAGATGGTGACTCATGGATTGGTGACCAATTAGAAAAAACACCATATCCAGCAGGAGAGCCTGGGAAGGAGTTATAAATATGATTCGAGTATTGTTATTTGCGAACTTGCAAGAAGAAGCAGGAACGAGTGAATTACAAATAGAGAAAGAAGATATTACTGTTGCAGAGTTAAAAGATATTGTTGCGAAAGAATATAATGTACCAGTTTCAGCGCCAATTATGGTTGCGATTAATGAAGAGTACGCAAATGAAGATGACACGATACACACTGGTGATGTAGTTGCACTAATACCACCAGTGAGTGGTGGTTAATATTGGATTTATGCTATGAAAAACGACTTTCCTAAATAGGGAAAGTCGTTTTTTTATGGCATTTTGGAGAACACTATCTTATAGGAAAAGGAGGAAGTTATGAAAAAGATATGTGTAATGATTGCAATGATATGTTCTGTTTTTTTCTTTTCTCCAAGCAATTCTTTGGCAAAAGAATCGACGGAACAGCTTTTAGAAAGTGCGTTACTGAATCGATATTACTCGGTTATAAGGCAAGTGACAGAAGATCAGTATGAATGTGACTCAGTTACAAATATAAAGCGTCTAGGCAAGAAAGATGAGTTTGTTCCTAGGTTTGAAGTTACGATACAATTTCTTACATTTCAAGGGGCACATAATCCGCCGAATGATAAAGTTACACTTACTTTGGAAGACAATTTAGATCACATAAAGATAAAGAAAGTGGAGCGAGAAAAGAATGTTTCTGGTGCTATTGTAGAAAAGATTTGTGCACGAAAAAACGAAAAAATAAAAGCTCACTCTAATGATTTAGAGCGATAACCTATGACATTTTGTAGAGAAAGGTAATGAGCGATGGATATACTTTTAGCGATTTTACCAGCTATATTTTGGGGGAGTATTGTGCTATTTAACGTGAAACTGGGCGGGGGACCGTATAGTCAAACGCTCGGTACAACGTTCGGTGCACTTATCTTCTCAATTGTTGTTTATATTTTTATGAAGCCGGTATTAACTCCGACCGTTATTGGAGTTGGAATTGTATCTGGCTTATTTTGGGCACTTGGTCAAGCGAATCAATTAAAAAGTATTGATTTAATGGGTGTTTCTAGGACGATGCCGATTTCAACAGGGCTTCAATTAGTCGCGACAACATTATTTGGGGTTATCGTGTTTCATGAATGGTCAACGACGATATCGGTCGTTCTTGGAGTTTTGGCGCTCGTTTGTATTATTATCGGGGTTATTTTAACATCGCTGCAAAGTAAAGAAGAGAAGAATGCAGAGCAAGCAGGAAATTTTAAAAAAGGAATTATTATTTTATTAATTTCAACAGTCGGTTATTTAGTTTACGTAGTAGTTATCCGGTTATTTAACGTGAACGGTTGGTCGGCTTTATTACCACAAGCGGTCGGTATGGTATTAGGCGGGATTTTACTCACATTTAAACATCATCCATTCAATAAATATGCGATTCGAAATATTCTTCCAGGATTGATTTGGGCAGCTGGAAATATGTTTTTATTCATTTCGCAGCCAAGAGTTGGGGTCGCAACAAGCTTTTCCCTTTCACAAATGGGAATTATTATTTCGACGCTTGGCGGGATCTTTATATTAGGTGAAAGGAAAACGAAGCGTCAATTAATTGGGATTGTTATTGGTATCGTTTTTATCATTGCAGCTGGAATTATGCTGGGGATTGCGAAAAGTTAAGGAGGTATTAAAATGTATAGTGATTTAGAAGGGAAAGTCGTCGTTATTACAGGATCAGCAACTGGTCTTGGAAGAGCCATGGGAGTAAGATTTGCTAAAGAGAAGGCGAAAGTTGTTATTAACTATCGCTCAAGAGAGTCAGAAGCGAACGATGTATTAGAAGAAATAAAAAAGGTAGGTGGAGAAGCGATTGCTGTCAAAGGTGATGTGACGGTCGAGGCAGATGTTGTGAATCTCATTCAATCTGCTGTGAAAGAGTTTGGTACGCTCGACGTTATGATTAATAATGCAGGGATAGAAAACGCGGTACCGTCGCATGAAATGCCGTTAGAGGATTGGAATAAAGTAATTCATACAAATTTAACAGGTGCTTTTTTAGGAAGTCGTGAAGCGATTAAATATTTTGTGGAACACGATATTAAAGGTTCGGTTATTAATATGTCTAGTGTTCATGAGAAAATCCCGTGGCCATTATTTGTGCATTATGCGGCTAGTAAGGGGGGGATTAAGCTTATGACAGAAACGTTAGCGTTAGAATATGCACCAAAAGGTATTCGGGTAAATAATATTGGGCCTGGTGCAATTAATACGCCAATTAATGCTGAAAAATTTGCTGACCCGAAAAAACGTGACGACGTAGAAAGTATGATTCCAATGGGTTACATTGGAAAACCTGAAGAAATCGCAGCAGTAGCAACGTGGCTTGCTTCAGCAGAGGCAAGTTACGTAACTGGAATTACGTTATTTGCAGATGGTGGAATGACTTTATATCCATCGTTTCAAGCGGGGCGTGGGTAATATGAAAGGCCAAAGAGATTTAACTCTTTGGCCTTTTTTACGCAAAAAAAAATAGCGGTCGGCTATTTTTAAAATTAATGATTGATTGTATCTTGAAGAAATTCTGTTGCTTGATGTTCTGAAACATTCTGTACGAGCGCAACTTCACTAATAACCATTTTACGCGCATTATCTAGCATTTGTTTTTCGCTCGCATTTAATGCTCTTTCTTTATTGCGACGAAGTAAATCACGAACAACTTCTGCACTATCTTGAAGATTGCCGTTCTTCATTTTTTCCATATTCATTGTATATCTTTGTTTCCAAGAGAGTGAGGGGTCTGATTCCCCATGATGAAATTCAAGAAGTATACCATCTAAAGTACCTTTATCGACGATATAACGTATACCTGATTTTTGTAATTGATTTATCGGAAGCATTACTTGCATATCTTTACTAATGATGCGTATAACACAATATTGACGCGTAGTGCCTAATATTTCTTTCTCTTCAATTGCTTCGATGATTCCTGCACCGTGCATTGGATAAACGATTTTATCACCAATTTGAAACAAATCATCCACCTCCGTATGTGGTAACTACTTTTAATGATAACATACTAGGATAAAAATGTCAAATTTTATATGATATCACATCTGATATGCTGTAGTCAATATATAAAAGTCGTTTTTTTGTTTGTTTTTTTGCTCTTATAAGTTGAATAAATAGGGGGGATTTTTTTAGAAAAATAGTACAGGCGCAGAAAGAGGGCATATCCACTTATTTTTAAGCATAAAATATAAAATCGCTAATACAATATACCTAAATCCGTTCTTTGCAAGGGAGGGAGAGAAGGTGGGGCGCACAATTAGAATTGATATTACAAATAAAGTTGTAGCTAAATTTAGGCAAGATTATTTGGAATTATATACGAGTAAGTTTATGATAGGTAAGTTTTATGTCTATACTGAAGATAAACAATATGTGTTAGAAGACGGATATATATATGAAGATGGAAAGTTTTATCGCATCATAGATACGCACCGTGGCAATAAACAAGCGGCGGAGGGCTGCGATCTAGGATGGTGTTAACATGATTCGTGTGAAAGTGTTTGATGAAAGTCATGAAAAAGACTTAGAAGACGCTGTAAATGTATTTTTGAAAAAAATTGATGATAGTAACTTTGTAGATATTAAGTACCAAGTCGGTGTTTCTATTAACGATGACGAAAACCAAATTTATTGTTTTTCAGCAATGATCGTTTATAAAGCATAAAAAAGAGCTGGGTGAGCCAGCTCTTTTTTATGTTTTATGTTGGGACAACATGTGTCGGTAATACGTTCATAATAGATTGAGTTGTGCCTAATTTCTTTGTCGCTAAAAGAGGCGCCCCTGTTTCATGGTTTTGGGCATCTGTACACATACCAAGGTGATAACGATCACCTAAAAATGGATCAATATAAAAACCGTTTTTAAAAACTTTATCATTCGGGTGTTTTTCATGGTGAATTTCAGAACAGTTAATGCAATAGAACATAGCTTTCATCTCCTTTTTATTTTTGTTTGAAAAAGTGGGTCGGTAGTCATTTCGCTCCTAAGGAAATGTTGAGGAGAAGAGAAATAACTACCTACCCAAATGGCGGGCATACTCCTTCTGATTTTTACATATCTCGCGTATTGTCCCCGAGGGAAGGAGGAGAGACGAAGTACAGATGAGATAAGTTAGGCGCTTCTCTCAATAGGAGTGATAGAGCTTCATATTGAGGGAATTTTCTATTTTTCATTGCCTTTGTGAGTATATTATGAAGGAATGGTGAGAGGGTGTTTGTCCTGTTGAAAAAATGTTGAGAATTTCTCAACAGTGAAAAAGAGTCTTTCTTGACATGAAACCAAAAGGTGTTATATTGTTAATGTGAAACTAAAAGGTGTTATATTTTAATGCCGAATAAAGGAGATATAAAATGGAACAACAAAATACATTAAATGATATTAAACAAACAATCGTTTTTAACGCGCCTATTCAAAAAGTATGGAATGTAGTATCGACTGCAGAAGGAATTGCGTCATGGTTTATGCCAAATGATTTCGAATTGGCGGTAGGACATGAGTTTCATGTGCAATCACCTTTCGGACCATCACCATGTAAAGTGTTAGAGATTGATGAGCCGAATTATTTATCTTTCTCATGGGACACAGATGGCTGGGTTGTTTCATTTAATTTGAAAGACCTAGGAGATAATAAAACAGAATTTACGTTAATTCACGGCGGCTGGAAACATCCTGATGAAATCCTTCCGAAAGCGAATGCGAAGAGCTCTATTATTCGCGATAGAATGAATGGTGGCTGGGTAGCGATTGTAAATGAAAAACTGAAAAAGGTTGTCGAAGGTTAAGTGTCCTCGTCAGCAGCGAAATATGATGTGTTTCAAGCAATTGCTGATCCAACCCGCCGAGAAGTGTTACGGTTATTAAGTGATAAAGAGTTACCAATTTCAAAAATAACGGATCATTTTCCGATGAGCCGTACTGCAGTTGTAAAGCACCTTTATATTCTTTCAGAAGCGAATTTAGTGAGTGGAAGAAAGAGCGGAAGAGAGAAGATATATCGTTTGCATCCAGAACCATTAGAGGAATTACAGCAGTGGCTCTCGTACTATGAACGATTTTGGGATAATAAATTGTCCGTGCTTAAACATATTGTGGAGAATGAAGAGTAGATTTTATGCAAAAAGGATGACCAAAATGGTCATCCTTTTTTTATTGTTCACTTGTTTGTTTAGCTGGCTTTAATAGGATCCAAGCGATAATTAATGTGAATACCGCTAATACGAAAGTGCTCATATAAATGACGTGTACACTTGATGCTAATGCGGATTGTGACTCGGTTGCTACGTTTGCTGTAGCCCCTCCATGTCCGCCAGAAGAAACAAGATCAAGGTTTTTAATGCCACGTGCATGAATCATCGTATTGAAGATCGTTCCGAAGATTGCAGCTCCTAGTGTTTGACTAAATGTATTAATAAATGTATTTAAACCAACTGCCGTTCCGCGCGTATGGGCCGGTACAGCTGCTTGAATTGTTACCATGTAAATTGGTGTAACAAGCCCCATTCCTAAGCCGAATAATCCGACTGCAACATAAATAAGGAATGATGGTGAATCTGTTGATAATGTAAATAATAAGAAAGTAGCAACTGATAAAATGCTAGCTCCAAGTAAAATAATTTGTTTCGTTTGTAACTTGCCAACTAAGTTGCCGGAGAACATAGCACCGAATGTCCACATAACAGGAATCGGCATTAAAATGAGTCCAGCCTCTGTCGCATTTTTTCCTAAAACACCTTGGCTCCAAATTGGAAGATACACTGTAATACTAATAATCATTGCGCCAGCAATAAGTGTTAGTATGTTTATTGTAGATAATGTACGGTTAGAGAAAAGTGCTAGCGGAATTAATGGTTCCGGAGACTTTTTCTCGATGTATAAGAAAATACTGAATGAAACAGCGGCAAAGATTAATAGGCCGATAATTGAAATGTCTCCCCAGTTTTGCTTACTGCTACCTGTTAATAATGCGTATAGTAAAGCAATTGTACTTAATGAGAAAACTGTCGCACCAAGATAGTCGATATGTTGCTTAGCGGCGGACTTAACAGATTCCTTATAAGAAGTGGCAAACATTAAGCAAGCGATAATTCCAAAAGGAACGTTTAAGAAGAAAATATAGCGCCAAGAAAGAGAATCAACTAAAAATCCACCTACTAACGGCCCAATAACACCAGATACACCCCAAACGGCACTCATCCAGCCTTGTGCTTTCGCGCGGTCTTTAGCTTCGCTATATAGATCTCCAATAATCGTCATTGTGATCGGCATAACAGCACCAGCCCCTATACCTTGAAGAGCACGGAAGAAGATTAATTGTTCCATTGATGTAACGACTCCGCAAAGTGCAGAACCGATTAAGAAGATTGTTGCTCCGATGAGCAGAACTTTTTTACGGCCGAATAAATCAGCTAGCTTTCCGTATATTGGAGTCGAAACAGCTGTTGCAAGCATATAGATTGCATATACCCAACTAACAAGTTCGACACCTGACAAATCACTCGTTATACGAGGGATCGCTGTACTAACAATCGTTCCTTCTACCGCAGAAAGAAACGTCATTAGCATTAAAGACATCATGACTTTTTTTCTCATTTGTTTTCCCCTTACCCTTTTTCGAATATTCAACAATATAAAATATAAAGGTACTAAGGTATATAAAGCAACAAAAAAGAAATGGGAAGTTAGGAGGAAGGGATATTTTTGAAGAAACGGTCGATATATTTAAAGTATCGCCAATATAATTTCGTGTACTGCTTTGCTATTTCAACATACTAAAAAAAGAAACAGGAGTCCCTGTTTCTTTTTTTAGTATTGCATTTTCGCATTTTGTCCTGCTGTTGTTCCGGCAATTCGGCCAGTAACAAGGGCAGATGTAATGTTATAGCCGCCAGTATAACCGTGAATATCAAGAACTTCTCCGCAGAAGTATAAACCATTCGTGAATTTCGAAGCCATTTCTTTCGGGTTAATTTCTTTAACGGATACCCCTCCGCCAGTAACGAATGCTTTTTCAATTGACTGCGTACCATTTACATGGACGGTAAATTCTTTAAAGTCTTTCACAAGTGCGCGAATCTTCTCATGAGAAACTTGCCCAGCTTGTTCGCTACCGTCAATTTCATTTTTTTCTAATAAGAATAGGAAGTAACGTTCAGGAACATAGCCTTTTAAAACGTTTTTAATTCCTTTTTTCGGATCTTCTTTCATTTGTTTCAGCATGCGCTGGAACAGTTGCTCACTATTTTCTTCTGGCAATGCATCGATACTCATGTGCACTGTGTTCGTTTTAAACTTTTTCATCGCTTTCACAACGAATTGGCTACAGCGAAGAGCAGCAGGACCAGATAGGCCGAAGTGAGTGAAAAGCATATCCATTTTATGAGAAATGATAACTTTTCCTTTCGGGTTTAATACACTTAAGTTTACATCTCGTAAAGCAAGACCTTGTAATGTGCGGTCACGAATAAACGGTTCGTTTGAAAGAATTGGTACTTCTGTTGGGAAAAGTTCTGTAATTGTATGCCCAGCTTTTTCAGCCCAAGCGTATCCGTCTCCAGTAGAACCAGTTTGAGGAACAGATTTTCCGCCAACAGCGATAACGACGTGATTCGTTTCTAACACTTCACCTGTTTGCAGAATAACAGCCTTCGTTTGACCGTTTTCATACTCAATCGTTTCGACAGGCGTATTCGTACGTGTTTTCACACCTAAGTCTTTTAATCGTGTTAACAGTGCATCTACAACAGATTGCGCTTTATTTGATACTGGGAACATGCGGCCATGATCCTCTTCTTTCAGTTGTACACCGAGATTTTCGAAGAATGTAATAATATCTTCATTACTGAAAATAGAAAAAGCACTGTATAAGAAGCGACCATTTCCAGGTATATGTTTAACGATTTCATCAAGTGGTAGACGGTTTGTTACGTTACAACGACCACCACCAGAAATCGCAAGTTTACGTCCTAGTTTATTTCCTTTATCAAGAAGTAAGACGCTTGCGCCTTCTTCAGCAGCACCGATTGCAGCCATTAGCCCTGAAGGACCGCCGCCGATGACAATAACATCATAATGCATAATATATCGACCTCATTTTCTACATTTCCTGCCTAAAAGAATAGCATGTTTTCCCTTAAAAGAAAAATAGAGTGAAGTACTGCTTAAGAGGAGAATTGTGGTACAATACAAAAGTTAGAGTTCAGCATTATACTGCTATTTATGGGCAATAAGACTACTATCTTAAGATTTATGAGAAGTAAAGAGGGAGTTAAAAAGGTCCGTAAATGCTCGAATGATTAGTAGGAGGGGAGTCTCCCACTAATTATAGTTTCACTTTATGTAGATGTAGGAGGATTTTCGTATGTCCGATTCAAAATTTCTGCGCGGAACGCTTATTGTGACGTTAGGGACATTTTTAGTAAAGTTCTTAGGCATGATTTACGTTTTTCCGTTTCATGCATTAGTAGGCACAGAAGGCGGAACGCTCTATACATATGGATACATTCCATATACGATATTTTTAAGTATCGCAACGGCAGGAGTGCCGCTTGCTGTTTCTAAGTTTGTTTCCAAATATAATGCACTTGGAGATTATAAAACGAGCCGGAGAATGTTCCGCTCGGGAATGGTTATGATGATAGTAACAGGAGTTCTTTCCTTCTTAGTACTGTACATGACCGCACCATTATTTGCAGAAGCAATGCTTGGTAAACAAAGTTTACAAAATAAGATAGAAGAAGTTACGACGATTATTCGCCTCGTAAGTTTTGCGCTTATTGTTGTGCCGGCAGCAAGTTTGATTCGTGGTTATTTCCAAGGCCACCAATCGATGGGACCGACTACGGTTTCACAAATTATTGAGCAAATTATTCGTATCGTCTTTTTATTAGCGGGTAGTTTCATCGTTATTAAAGTACTTGGCGGTACAGTAGCAACGGCAGTTGGGGTTGCGACATTCGCTGCGTTCGTTTCAGCAGTTGGAGCACTTGGCGTATTAATTTGGTACTGGTTAAAACGTAAAAAATATTTGGATCAATATTTAATTGAGCAAACTGTACCAGAATCGACGGTAAGTACCGCTCAATTGTTTAAAGAGTTGTTTGCATATGCAATCCCTTACGTTGTAATTGGATTAACAATTCCTTTATATCAACAAATTGATACATTGACATTTAACTCTATTATGCAGGCGATTGGTCAAGGAGATATCGCAGAGCGAGCACTCGGTATTTTCACGATGTGGACGCATAAATTAATTATGATTCCAGTATCACTTGCAACAGCGTTTAGTTTAACGCTCGTGCCAGCGATTACAAAGTCGTTTACTGAAAAGCAATACCGTTATTTGAAATTACAAATTACACAAACATTCCAGGCGAATATGTTTTTAACATTGCCAGCAGTTGTAGGTATTTCTACACTTGCATATCCGATTTACACTGCTTTCTACGATTCAGACCCACTAGGTGGACAAGTATTAATGTGGTATGCGCCAGTTGCATTGTTATTCGCTTTATTCACAGTAACAGCAGCAATTCTGCAAGGGATTAACCAGCAGAAACATGCGGTTATTGCGCTTGTGATGGGTGTTATTTTGAAATTTGCATGTAACGTAATCTTTATTCGTTATTTCGGTACAGTTGGGGCGATTTTGGCTACTGCAGTCGGCTTCTTAGCTTCCGTATGGTATACGAATAGACAAATTAAAAAACACGCACACTATTCATTTGGTGTTGTATATAAGAGAACATTCCAAATTGCAGTCTTAACACTTGTAATGGTTATTGCTGTAAAACTATCACAATGGCTTCTATCCTTCATGATTTCGCCTGATGGCCGTATTGGTGCTCTTATTACAGTTGCGATTTGTGCAGGTATTGGTGGTCTTGTTTACGGATTGTTAGCGATTCGCACAGGAGTACTAGAAAGAGTATTTGGCGGAGAAGCTTTAGAGAAAATCCAGCGTAGACTTGGTAGTAGATTCAAAATAAAGTTGAAATCAAAAGGGGCGTAAATACGTCCCCTTTTCTATGATAAATAAAGAAGGTGAAGAACATGAGATTAGATAAATTATTAGCGAATATGGGACACGGAAGTAGAAAAGAAGTAAAGAAATTACTGAAAGACGGCGTTGTGAAGATTGATGGAACGCCAGTGAAAGATGCGAAGTTTCATGTGAATGTAGAAGAGCAAGAGGTTATGATTCACGGTGAAGTTGTGGAATATAAAGAGTTTGTTTATTTAATGATGCATAAACCACAAGGTGTTATTTCAGCGACAGAAGATGATAACCACGAAACAGTAATAGATTTATTAGAATTAGAAGATGCGATTTTCGATCCATTCCCTGTTGGAAGGCTCGATATTGATACAGAAGGTTTCTTATTAATCACAAATGATGGGAAGTTAACGCATCAACTATTATCTCCGAAAAAGCATGTGCCGAAAAAATATTATGCACACATTTCAGGTGTTGTAACGGAAGAGGATGTAATAGAATTCGCTAAAGGTGTTATTTTAGAAGATGGCTATGAAACGAAGCCAGGCGAACTTACAATTTTAAAAAGTGATGATATTTCTGAGATTGAACTCGTTATTACAGAAGGAAAATTCCATCAAGTGAAGCGTATGTTTGAAGCGGTAGGGAAAAAAGTAGTTTATTTAAAGAGAACAGAGATGGGACCTTTAATGTTAGATGAAGAGTTAGAACTTGGGCAATATCGTGAATTAACAGATGAAGAAGTAGAAATGTTAAAGACGTATCAAGTAGATAACGAAAAGTAACGCCAATTTCAGAGCATAGAAAAGACCCCTTTCTAATGAGTTAGAAAGGGGTATGTATTTATTTACATACAATTATTTTTTATTATGAGGTCATTCTCACTTTCTTTCCTGTCGTTGTCCACTTGCCGCGGCAAGGGCTATACACGAGTTCATTAAACTGCAACACATTTAGATCACGTTGTATTGTTCGCGGTGTGATCCCGAACTCATCTACAAGGTCTTTCGTTGTTACCGTACCGTTTTCATTGATGTACATATAAATCGATTTAATGCGTGTTAGCATACGAGTAGTTGTAGGTTTCAAGAGAAAACCGCTCCTCTACTAGTTTTTTTGACCCCATTCAGGAAAGAAGGTCGTTACTACCATTGTACTCTACATGATAAAATTCATGCTTTAACTTACTTAAATTTTACAAAAGTTTAACAAATATTCATATAGAAAAATATTGGTAGTTGACATTGTATGTCTGGTCAGTCAACTAACTCATAAATTTCTACGTAAAACGCCAAATTCCTGCAAATTTTTTTTAAAAAATAAAAGAAAAACTAATAAGAAATATCTGAAATATTACAATTGTCCGTTATTAGTTTTTCATGTATGGCATAAGAGATTTTCGTTTGCTATGATGAAAGAGACAATATAGTGAAGGATGGATGCGTGATGTCGACGATTAATTGGACAGAAGAAGTTACAAAACGAAAAGATGATTTAATTCGTGATACACAAAAATTTTTACAAATTAAAAGTGTATGGGAAGAAGAATCTGCGAAAGAGGGCGCACCATTTGGTGAAGGTGTAGAAAAAGCCTTATCTTTCATGTTACATAAAGGAGAAGCAGAAGGTTTCTGTTCTAAAAATTTAGAAGGATATGCAGGTCATCTTGAAATGGGACAAGGAGAAGAATTAGTAGGTATTCTTTGTCACGTTGATGTTGTACCAGAAGGAGATGGCTGGACAACTCCTGCGTATAGTGCGGATATTCGCGACGGGAAGATTTTTGCACGCGGTGCAATTGATGATAAAGGGCCGACGATGGCAGCTTATTATGCGATGAAAATCGTTAAAGAATTGGGCTTACCTCTTTCAAAACGTGTTCGTATGATTTTAGGAACAGATGAGGAAAGTAATTGGAAGTGTGTAAATCATTATTTTAAAAATGAAGAAATGCCAACAATCGGTTTTGCGCCGGATGCAGATTTTCCGATTATTAATGCGGAAAAAGGAATTTCTGACATACAAGTTGTGCAAAGTGGTGGCGAAGAGAAAGAAGGCACATTTAAGCTTATTTCATTTGAGTCAGGTCGTCGTTTAAATATGGTTCCTGATTTTGCAGAAGCAGTTATTACAGGAGAAGATGTAAATACACTTACAGTAGCATATGAAGAGTATTTACAAACTGCTAAAAAAATAGGTAAAGCAATTGTAGAAGGAAAGACGGTGACGTTGCAAATCAAAGGGATTTCAGCTCACGGATCTACTCCGGAAAAGGGAGAAAATGCAGGTTTATTATTGGTAAACTTCTTAACGAAAGTTTCTCTTGATGGAAAAGGGGCTTCATTTACCTCGTTTGTAACAGAAACATTTACAGGTGATATTATGGGAGAAAAAGCTGGTATTTCTTATAAAGACGATATTAGCGGGCCGTTAACAGTGAATGTTGGTCGTCTGTCTTACTCGCAAGAAAACGGTGGTAATTTAGGATTAAATGTACGCTATCCAGTTACAACTAACTTTGAAGAAACGATTGCAAAGTTAAAAGAATATGTTGGTACTCACGGATTTGAAGTAGCGGATTATTCTAACTCTCGCCCGCATCACGTTGACAAAGATCATACGTTAATTCGTACTTTACAACGTGTATATGAAGAACAAACTGGTGAAAAAGCTGAATTGTTAGCAATTGGCGGTGGTACTTATGCTCGTTCATTGAAAGCTGGCGTTGCATTTGGCCCGTTATTCCCAGGAAAAGAAGAACTTGCGCATCAAAAAGACGAGTACATTGAAATTGAAGATTTATTAAAAGCGACAGCGATTTACGCTCAAGCAATTCATGAATTAGCGAAATAAAAGATATTTAAATAATGACCGCTCTCTACTTTAGAGGGCGGATTCTTTTTAGCTGAATGAGATAAGGAAGAAAAGCAACAATAACATAAAGGAGACGATGTAGATGGTGCCGCATTATTTTGTCGCAGTAACTTTACCACGTCATATAAAAGAAATTCTTTCTAATTATAAAGAGGAAATGAAGGATGAATTACCATTTCGCTCGTGGGTATATGAAGAAGACTATCATATTACCCTTTCATTTTTAGGAAGTGCGACAGAGGAACAGTTAGAAGGAATAAAGAATGGATTACAAACACTTACAGAAAAAACGGAATTATCGTTCACGTTACAAGGACTTTCTACATTCGGACAGGTGGACCAGCCGCGTATATTTTGGGCGGGGATAAGTGATAATCAAGATTTGTTTAGTTTACAAAAGCAAGTGCATACAATTTGTGAAGAAAATGGCTTCTCTCTAGATACACGTCCTTATCATCCACATATTACTGTTGCGCGTAAATGGGTAGGAGAAAAAGTGTTTGATCTGACAAATGTAAAAGAGTTACCTGTAACATCATTTCAAGCAGATACGATTACTTTGTATGAATCTCACGTTAAGGAAACGCCGAAGTATAAATCGATTACTGAAATAAAACTAAAAAAATAGAATGTATGAAAACGTTTTTTATACAGGTGAATATACTATAGGGAATAATGTGTTACTGTATAGAGCTTCGCTGATAAGAAAAACCTTATCATTTGCAGCTCGTTTCATTTTAACTTTAAGAATGATGGTGATTTTTTATGTTGAAAGTAAAACGTCCATTTGATGCCTATTTAGATGAAATGAATAAAATTACAATTTTGCTCCCGCATGCGTATGGAACAAGCCGGACATTTCGTTTACAAGAAGGAAGCAATGTGAAAGAGTTACCGATTGTTCATACTATTGCTCTTCCAGATGCAACGAAGTATGAATGCTTTATAGAAGAGCCGATAGATGTGGGGAAGTATTATACAGTACGGGATGAACGGAATGAAGAAACAGATTTACAAATAGGCGCTGTGATTCGAACAGTAGTTTTCGATGAAAAATATTATTACGAAGGTACCGACTTAGGTGCTGTGTATAAAAAAGAAGAAACAATATTTAAAGTATGGGCTCCGACTGCAAGGCTTGCGAAAGTACGGATTTATAAAAGTGATAAAGAATATATTGATTATGAAATGTACAGAGAAGAAAACGGAGTGTGGATTCATACATTACAAGGTGATCATGATGGAGCACGATATACATTCCTTGTTTGTATTAATTTAATATGGAACGAAGCGGTTGACCCTTATGCAAAGTCTGCGACGATAAATGGAAAATACGGCGTCGTTATCGATTTGGAAAAAACGAATGTGACAAAACGAGTAGAATTATCACCATTACAGTCAATGACAGATGCCATATTGTATGAACTGCATATTCGTGACGCTACTATTCACCCAAACAGTGGGGTGAATAAGAAAGGAACATATAAAGGGCTAATGGAAGAGGAGACAGTAGGGCGAAATGGGACATTAACAGGATTGTCTCATATAAAAGATTTAGGCGTTACACATGTTGAACTATTACCTTTACATTGTTTTGGTGGTATAGATGAAGTGAATCCTGCTTCCGCATATAATTGGGGCTACAATCCGTTATATTACAATATACCAACAGGATTTTATGTTACAAACCTTTCTGATCCATATAACAGGATAGTAGAGTGTAAACAACTAATTGAAACATTTCATGATCACGGCATTCGAGTGATTATAGATGTTGTATATAATCATGTTTATGAAAGAGAATTATCATCATTTGAGAAGCTTGTCCCGGGATATTATTTTCGTCATGGGGAAGACGGTATGCCTTCTAATGGGACGGGAGTTGGAAATGATATAGCATCTGAACGGAAAATGATGAGGAAATTTATTATAGAATCTGTTTTATATTGGCTTACTGAATACAATGTTGATGGATTCCGATTTGATTTAATGGGAATTTTAGATGTTGAAACGATGAATGAATTACAAAAAGAAGTACGAAAAATAAAGCAGGATGCGCTGTTATTAGGTGAAGGATGGGATTTGCAAACACCGCTTCCTCTTGAAGAGAAAGCGACGTTAAATAATGCGAATAAAATGCCATGTATCGCACAGTTTAATGATCAATTTCGTGATGGAATAAAAGGAAGTACTTTTAATATAAATAAACGTGGCTTTGCATTTGGTGGGCATGTAGACTGTAATCATTTGCAGTATATAGTAGCTGGTAGCCTTTTAAGTATGAAAGAAACAGGATTGTTCCTAGAGCCAGTACAAAGCATCAACTATGTAGAATGTCATGACAATATGACGATGTGGGATAAACTAGTGCAAAGTAATCCAGAATCAGAAGGAATTTTGAAAAGGCGTCATCGTTTAGCAACTGCAATGGTTATTCTTTCACAAGGGATTCCTTTCTTACATGCGGGGCAAGAGTTTTATCGTACGAAGCAAGGGAACGAAAATAGCTATAATGCAAATGATGAAATTAATCAATTAGATTGGGATCAAAAAGAGAAAGAGATGGAGACCGTTAACTATATAAAAGGGTTAATTGCGATTCGCAAAGGGCATGGGGCATTCCGATTACAAAATGTAGACCTTATAAAAAAGCATATGACTTTTTTGCAAACATCTACAGAAGTACTGGCATACTACTTAGAGCATGTAGAATTATTTGGACCGTGGAAAGAGATTGTAGTTTTATTTAATAGCGGTTTGGAAGCTAAAACGGTGCAGCTTCCAAAAGAAGAAACGTGGCATGTGTTAGTAAACGAAAAGCAAGCGAAAATAGAGCCAATTTCTTCATTTAGAGGAAAGGAACTTCAATTGGCTCCAATTAGCACGTATATATTGACGATAATGTGACAAATCGCTACTTGACGATGAGAATGTAATAAATGTAGAATTGACAAAGGTGACGATTTTCATAAGTTGTCATTCTATGATTGATTTTGTAAAATAAACTAGAAGAACAGGTGATTTATCCTGTTTTTGGCTTATGCCAAGTTTTTTCATTCAAATACAGTAAAATATATGAATCCACAACATGTGTAGAAATGTTGCGGTTTTTCTTTTCATAACTATAAAAGATAAGGATTTGTTAACGGGTAATGAATATGGAATGGTTGGAACAATTATTAGGAAAAGAGTGGAGTCTTATACCGGCTGGTGGAGTAACGGGCGATGCATATATTGCGCAAAACGGACAACAAAAGTTATTTTTAAAGCGGAATACATCGCCCTTTTTAGCGGTATTGTCAGCAGAAGGAATTGTTCCAAAATTACTTTGGACAAGAAGGGTAACGAACGGTGATGTAATTTCTGCTCAAAAATGGCTTCCGGGACAGAAGTTAGAGCCAGAGGATATGAAACTAGAACGTGTTGCGAAACTTTTGAAGAAAATACACTCCTCTAAAGCGCTTGTGCAGATGATTCAAAGGCTAGGAAAGCAGCCGCTTCATGCGCAAGAGTTATTACAACAATTACAGCTCGTTTTAAGAGGAGATATAAGAGTTGATGAAACAATTCAGCAAGGTCTTCAATATTTAACGGAGTCATTAAAAGATATTGAGTACAATGAATTCGTTGTATGCCATTGTGATGTAAACCATAACAATTGGATATTGTCGGACGAAGATGAATTGTTTTTAATTGATTGGGATGGGGCTGTTATTGCTGACCCAGCTTTAGATCTTGGTATGTTATTATATTGGTATGTTCCGCGCCATGAATGGAGTGAGTGGCTCGGATATTATGAGATTGAACTAGATGAATCATTGCTTAGGCGTATGAGATGGTATGTGATAGCACAAACGATTTTATCTATGCAATGGCACACAACAAAAAAGCAGCAAGCAGAAGCTAAATATTGGCATCAATATTTACAGCAACTACTTGCTTCAGAATAATACTTAAGAAAAATTGTCCATTCCAGCAATCCACTGAGTAAGTTGTTCTTGATTATTGGAAATATGGTTGTCCAAATTAGAGGAAGATTTACCCGATTGACTATAAGAATATACATCGTTTAGCATTACTTTAGTGTCACTACTTATACTATCGTTTGCGAGTAACGATTGAATGAGTCGCTCTAATTGCTCGCATTCAGAAACTGTCCCGCAGCAATCACTTTGATGGTTGATTAAAATATCTTTTAATACTTCTAATTGATGCTGTTGATTAATTGGCATGAACGGATCATCCTTTCGAGTGTTTTTCTCTCCCTAGAAATGTAAGAGAAAAAGCTGTTTCGTCATGGAATGTTTAATGCTTTATGTAGTTTTTATCAAAATGGTACATCTTATACTTGAAAGAAACGGACCGAGTGCTCGTACGTACTTGGTTTTTTGTTTGATAGATTGATTAAAACAGAAAGAAGGAATTTTTCCTTTAAAATAGTTTTGTAAAGAGAGGGAGACATCTATGCGTTTAAGACATAAGCCTTATGCAATGGATCGAATTAATGAGTATTCACATATCGTAATTGGAAACCCAGAGGAGAGTGCTGGTAACTGGAAAGAAATATTTGGAAATGAACAGCCAATTCATATTGAAGTAGGTACAGGACGTGGCCGCTTTATGTATGATATGGCAAAAGCAAATCCGCATATTAACTATATTGGAATTGAAAAATTCACAAGTGTTGTTGTAGATGCACTTGATAAATTAATTGAAGAAGAAGTACCGAACTTAAAGTTAATTAATAAAGATGCTGAAGATTTAACAGTTTTCTTTGCGAAAGGTGAAATTGACCGCGTTTATTTAAACTTCTCAGATCCATGGCCGAAGAATCGTCATACGAAGCGTCGTTTAACGTATAAAACATTTTTACGCAATTATGAAGAAGTGTTAGTAGATGGCGGAGAAATTCATTTCAAAACTGATAACCAAGGTTTATTTGAATATTCTATTATGAGTATGGCTGAGTATGGTATGTTATTAACTTACCTTAGCCTAGATCTTCATAATAGTGATTATGAAGGAAACATTATGACAGAATACGAAGAGAAATTTTCTAGTAAAGGTCATCGTATTTATCGAGTTGAAGCAAAATATCGTACGGAGCCTATGCAGTAATGCATAGGTTTTTTATATGAAAAATAATCGGAATATTATGTTAAAATTAAATAGAAAAGGGGGATGTGATATGGAACAGTTACAAATTGGAAATATAAAAGTGACGTGGCTAAAAGGTGGGAATACACATTTAGATGGAGGCGCGATGTTTGGAGTTGTGCCAAAAGTACTTTGGTCACGAAAATATAAACATAATGATACAAATCATATTTATTTACGAACAGATCCGTTACTCTTACAAACGAAAGAAGGAAACATGCTTATTGATTCAGGGATAGGGAATGGTAAATTGAATGAGAAAATGAAGCGGAATCAAGGTGTAACAGAAGAATCATCAGTTAAGGAATCTTTAGAAAAATTGGGACTGCATAATGAAGATATTCATTACGTCTTAATGACGCATCTTCATTTTGACCATGCATCTGGTTTAACAAAATGGGAGGGAAATCGCCTTGTTCCGGCGTTTCCGAACGCAACGATTTATGTAAGTGAGACTGAATGGAATGAAATGAAAAATCCGAATGTTAGATCGCGTAATACATATTGGAAGGAAAATTGGGAGCCAATCGTTGATAAGATTGTTACGTTCAGGCAAGAAATAGAAATTACGGATGAAATAAAGATGGTGCATACGGGTGGTCATAGCGATGGACATGCTGTTGTCGTCCTTGAAAGTCAGGGTGAAACGATGCTTCATTTAGCGGACATTTTACCGACGCATGCACATCAAAATGTATTATGGGTAATGGCATACGATGACTATCCAATGACATCGATTGAACATAAACAAAAGTGGATGAAGTATGGTGCTGAAAAAGAGGCGTGGTTTACTTTTTATCATGATGCATATTACCGTGCAGTAAAGTGGAATGAGGAAGGGCATATAGTGGAGAAGATAGAGAGAAAAACAAATATAGAAGCTTAATATTAATAAGAGGAAGGTGTCCAAAAATATTTATTGGAACAATCTCCACTTATTATGTATTGCTGTTATTATCAGCTTTTGTTGGTAATTCTAAAAAAAAAGAGGTTCACCTAATGGGAAACCTCTTTTTATGCTGCTATAACCTCTAAAACAGTACCTGTTTTAGCATCAACTAAAAATTCAAATCGTTCTTGTATTTCATCTAACATCGTTGTAAGACCGCCGCGATAAACTTCGTACGCGACATCATATTTTTCAAATGTCTCCGGAACCATATGTACCCAAGAGCCAGTAATTTCACCTTTATGACTTAATGCTTGTTTCACCATTTTCAATGCTTTTTCTGAAGAAATATGGGATTGTTCTTGTACTTTGTTTGCAACGAAATAACCAGCTGCGAACCCAACGCCAAGACCTGTGACTAAACCTTTCCAGCTCATATATTCACCTCAATTCTTTAAAATAAAAATAGTGTACCAATAATAATTATAATGCAAATGCAACTAAAAAAGAAGAAACTAGAAACATTTCGAAAATTTCGTTACAATAAAAGAGGTATTCTACTAAGGTTTGAAAGAAGGGGACTTCGTGAATAAAGAGACATTACAATTATTTCGTACGTTAACAGAATTACAAGGTGCATCAGGTTTTGAACATGATGTGCGCAGTTTTATGAAGCAAGAATTAAGCAAATATGCTGATGAGATTGTGCAAGACGGTTTAGGTAGCGTATTTGGTCTGAAAAAAGGGGACGAAACTGGCCCGCGCGTTCTTGTAGCAGGTCATATGGATGAAGTAGGTTTCATGGTTACGCAAATTACGAAAAATGGGATGCTTCGTTTTCAAACGTTAGGTGGCTGGTGGAGCCAAGTACTATTAGCTCAGCGTGTACAAGTTATGACGAAGAATGGTCCTGTTATTGGGGTTGTTGGTTCCATTCCTCCTCATTTATTAAGTGATGCGCAACGTGCAAAACCGATGGATATAAAAAATATGTTAATTGATATAGGTGCAGATAGTTATGAAGATGCGATTGAAATTGGCATAAAGCCAGGGCAACAAATCGTTCCAATCTGCCCATTCACGCCAATGGCAAATGAAAAGAAAATTATGGCGAAAGCTTGGGACAACCGCTATGGATGTGGCCTTGCTATCGAATTGCTAAAGGAATTAAAAGATGAAACATTACCAAACACATTATACTCTGGTGCGACTGTACAAGAAGAAGTAGGTCTTCGCGGAGCACAAACTGCTGCAAATATGATTCAACCAGATATTTTCTATGCGCTTGATGCAAGTCCAGCAAATGATGCATCTGGTGATAAGACGCAGTTCGGTCAATTAGGAAAAGGCGCTCTTCTTCGTATTTATGACCGTACAATGGTAACACATAGAGGAATGCGTGAATTCATTTTAGATACAGCAGAAACACATAACATTCCGTACCAATACTTTATTTCACAAGGTGGTACAGATGCGGGCCGTGTGCATACAAGTAACTCTGGTATCCCATCAGCAGTAATTGGTGTTTGTGCACGCTACATTCATACACATGCTTCTATTTTACATGTTGATGATTATGCGGCAGCGAAGGAATTAATTACGAAGCTTGTGAGAGCGACGGACAAAACGACGTTAGAGACAATTAAGAATAACGCGTAAAGAGGAAGGGTGAAAAACCCTTCTTTTTTTAGGTTGAATAGATGACCCAGCGATGAATGGGAGCGGTCAGTGTCTAGTTGGTGTTCGAGCGATGTATTAAGACCGCGGGTAGGAAGAGAGAGGAAGGCTGTTTTTGGAAAACCTTTTCTTTTTTTAGGTGGGAGAGATGACACAGAGATGCGTGTGTGCGGTCAGGCGCACTACGGTATAAATCTCAGTCATGAAGACTGATTTGGTGTTCGAGGCTAGTATTAGGATAGAATGATGAATTTATATAGAGGTGAATGAAATGAAGGTAGTAGTTGGATCGAAGAATAAGACGAAGGTTGGGGCTGTGGAGAAGGTTTGGGAAGATGCTGAAATTACATCTCTTTCTGTTCCATCAGGAGTAGCAAATCAGCCTTTTTCAGATGAAGAGACGATGCAAGGAGCAGTAAATAGAGCGAAGAGAGCATTGCAGGAAGGTGCAGCTCATATCGGCATTGGGCTAGAAGGCGGCGTTATGAAAACGGAGCATGGGTTATTTATGTGTAACTGGGGTGCTTTAGCGACGATTGAAGGTAAAACATTTGTTGCGGGCGGGGCACGTATTAAGTTACCAGACGATTTTTTAGCACCGCTTGAAGAAGGAAAAGAGCTAAGTGAAGTGATGGAAGAGTTTGTAGAGCGAAAAGATATTCGTAGTCACGAAGGTGCTATCGGTATTTTTACAGATGATTATGTCGACCGAACGGAATTATTTGTACACGTTGTTAAGTTACTTGTTGGGCAATATAA
Source organism: Bacillus sp. MYb56 (assembly GCF_002976445.1). Classification (NCBI taxonomy): domain Bacteria; kingdom Bacillati; phylum Bacillota; class Bacilli; order Caryophanales; family Bacillaceae; genus Bacillus; species Bacillus sp. MYb56. The sequence continues at coordinate 4,911 of NZ_PCOH01000017.1, read as the reverse complement.
GTATGATGAAAAGCAAGCATAAACCTTGCACCATGCGCGATGTATGGTAGTATAAAGAAAAGATTATAGTGTGAAAAAGTGCACTCGTTAGAGGAGGAAATATAGATGAAATCATTAGAAAGCATGGAACAATTCCAAGAATTAAAAAATGAAGAGAATGTAGTCTTCATGTTCTCAGCAGAATGGTGCCCAGATTGCCGTTTCGTTGATCCATTTATGCCAGAAGTAGAAGAGAAGTATAGTGATTTCTCATTTTACTATGTAGATCGTGATGAATTTATTGATTTATGCGTGAAAGTAGACGTATTTGGCATTCCAAGCTTTGTAGCGTACAATAAAGGTGAAGAAACTGGACGCTATGTAAATAAAGATCGTAAAACACAAGAGCAAATCGAAGAGTTTATTGAAGGTTTAAAATAAGACAATTAGCCAATTGAATTGTAAAAACAACCTCTACCTTCGCGGGGGAGGTTATTTTTTTGGAAGGGAGGAAAAAGAGATGAAAATGACAAGTAAAAAGATGAAAGACGAGTTAATGAAGAAATTATCTCGACCAGAATGGGACTGTCATTATGATAGCGAGAAAGAAGTTCTTCGTATTGAACAAACAGACTCGAAAAAAGGTATTAACGTATCACTTCCAGGAGTAGTTGCAAAATGGGAAGTGAACAAAGAAAAAGCAATTGAAGAGGTCGCTTATTACGTACAAGAAGCGCTAATTGCAATGCATAAAGAAGAAAATAGCACGGCGAAAATTTTACCTGTTATTCGCTCTACTTCTTTCCCGAAACAATCAGAAGAAGGAAATCCGTTTATTATGACGGACCATACGGCGGAAACACGTATTTACTATGCGCTTGATTCTAATAAAACATATCGATTAATTGATGAGCGCCTATTGCAAAAATTAGAGCTTACAGAGGAACAAGTACGTGAAATGGCATTATTTAATGCTCGCTCATTAGGCTATGAATTTAAGCAGGAGACAGTAGCAGGTAATACATTCTACTTTTTAAACACAAATGATGGATACGATGCGAGTCGTATTTTAAACGAATCGTTACTACACTCGATGCGTGAAAAGATCTCTGGTGATATGGTTGTTGCAGTTCCTCACCAAGATGTATTAATTATTGCTGATATCGTCAACGAAATCGGTTATGATATTATTGCACAAATGACAATGAAATTTTTTGCCGAAGGGCATGTTCCGATTACATCACTTTCATTCGTATATGAAGATGGGGACTTCGAACCAATCTTTATTTTAGCGAAGAATCGGAAGAAGACAGATGGAAAAGAGAAAGGATGAACGAAGTGAACGTTTTTTACAACCTTGAAGGAATTGGTGACACTTTAATTGTTACCTTACAAGATATTACTTTAGAAAACCGTACATTTGACCGCAAAGGAGATGTTGCTCGCGTATACGATCGTGAAAGCAACGTAACAGCAGGATTCAACATCTTTAATGCGTCTTCTTATGTAGAAGTAACAGACAACGGAAACGTTACATTAACGAAAGAGTTTGTTGAAAAAATTAACGGAATTTTAGCGAAGAATGGCTTTGAAGAAAAAGTAGAAGCTGATTTCACGCCGAAATTTGTTGTAGGCTATGTAGCTGAAAAAGAGAAGCATCCAAATGCTGATAAATTAAACATTTGTACAGTAGAAATCGGTACAGAAACATTACAAATCGTATGTGGTGCACCAAACGTTGATGCAGGACAAAAAGTTGTTGTTGCAAAAATCGGTGCTGTAATGCCAAGTGGTATGTTAATTAAACCAGCTGAACTTCGCGGTGTTCCTTCTTCTGGAATGATTTGCTCTGCACGTGAGTTAGAGCTTCCAGATGCTCCAGAAGAAAAAGGTATTCTTGTATTAGAAGATAGCTTTGAAGTTGGACAAGAATTTAAATTTTAATTGATGTTAGAAAAAGTAGTCTCGCATATGTGAGGCTATTTTTTTGTGCGAAATTCCTAGCATTGTAACGTTTCCTCTCAAAATCTATATTGTATTTCAAAAATGGATTAGGTAAAATTTAGAAAAAAGAAGGGGGTAGACGTATGAAACAACAACCAAAAATTGCAGAACTTCTGAAACGAATTGAAACTTCAAAACAGCAAGATATCGAACTAGGTTCCTATGAAATATATGTGTTTAGCGAAAATGAATTAGAAAAAGGACAAATCGGTTATCGATATGATAAACATAAAAATTCATTAATAAGTGAAGAAAGTGGAAAATGGAAAGAGGAATGGATTGTTATCGGATATGAAACGGATATGGGGGATCCTGTTTTCGTAAATGTAGCTGATGATGCTTATCTAGTCTATACCGCAGAGCGTGGTACAGAAACGTGGCAACCCGTTCATATTGGAAATATGGATGAAATTATAAAACAATTATAAGAAAAACTTTGAGACCGGTGCAAAGTGATAGGAGAGAAAAATGAAGTATATAAAAATAATGAGCGCTATTGCAGTCATTGGAATATATATGGGAGGTTGTTCGCAAGAAGAGCCGAAAAAAGAAACAACATCTTCTATACAAGAAAAAAACAAAGATAATAAGGAAGACGCACCGGTAGAAAAGCAGCAAGAAGAACAAGAAAAGAAAGAACAGCCGCAAGCAATTCAAACGAATGAGCAAGTGGAACATAAGCAGGAGGAAGTGCCGGCCGAGGAAAAGAAAGAGGAAACTACGCCGCTGCAGCCAACTGAGCAACCGCTGCAAAATAATGAACAAAAAGTAGAGAATAATGAAAAACAAGAAAAGTTTCTCGTCGTTATTGATCCAGGGCATCAACAAAAAGCGAATTTAAATTTAGAGGCAATTGGTCCAGGAGCAACTACGCAAAAATATAAAGTAACAGACGGAACAGCGGGAGTTGTAACGAAAAAGAGGGAATCAGTTCTTGTATTAGAGATGGCTTTTATATTGAAAGAAAAACTGGAAGCAAAAGGTATACAAGTATTGATGACGAGAACGTCACATGAGGTTGATATAAGTAATAAGGAACGAGCAACATTCGCGAATGATCATAAAGCGAATTTATTTTTGCGCCTTCACGCAGATGGTTCTGAAAATCCAAATCAAAGTGGATTTGCTGTATTGACACCGGCAGAAGGAAGTCCGTATACGAAAGAGATTTATGCTGAAAGTCTTCAAATCTCTCAAACGATAGTAAATAAAATGAGAGAGAATCATCAAGTGAAAGTAAATGGAATTAAATTTCGGGATGATCTTTCTGGATTTAATTGGTCAAAAGTTCCAGGAGTACTATTAGAACTTGGATTTATGTCAAACCCTGAAGAAGACAAAAAATTATCTGACCCACAGTATGTAAATTCTTTATTGCAAAGTGTAACGGATAGTGTGGATGAATATCGGAAGGGTAAAGATTAAACGAGGTCTTACATGTAAGACCTCGTTTTTCTATATGAAAAACAATCGTGAATTAGAATATTATGGATAAAACTAATATGCTTAATTTTACCTGCACTTTTTGCCGAATGCTGATACAATAAAGGATGTTACTATTTAGTAGAAAGAGTGGTAAACATGTTAGATTGGATGAAAAAGCTGTTTAACAAAGAGGAAGAAAAAACAGTGATGAATAAAGAAGTACCGGCACAAATTGAAAGTCAGCCGAAAATTCCTCGTGTAAACCACTACACTGAAGCAAGAGAAGCACAAATGGCAAGTCGGAATGCAGGGAAATGTCGTTTTCCATTAATACCAGATAATGGCTTCGATGAGGAGGATGTAAGAGAACTGCCTAACTTTGAAGAACAACCTATTCAAAGAGGAGCATATGAAGAACAGCCTACTCAAAGAGGAATAAAAGTGGAAAGAAGCAGACGACCGTATGTGGAAACAGAAGCACCTACATATGAGGAACCGGAATTGCAATATGAACCGGAACCAGAGCCTGTCGTAAAAAAAGCATTCGTACCGTCGCAAGAAAGTAACCGTAGACCATTTCGTCCAACAGAAATGATTTCTCCGATTTATGGATATAACCGTCCTTCAGTAGAAACGAAGGTTGTGCAGGAGGAAGAAAAGGTAAGAGAAGATCTTGAAATATCTGTTGAAGGAAAAGCTGTTGTTGACGCATGGTTAGAGAAAAAGGGATATACATTATCTGACTTTTCGGGAGTTCTACAAGGAAGTTCATCTGTTAAGAACGGAGTGAACGAACGAAGTAATAAAGTAGAAGAAAAATCGGTTGTGGATACATGGTTAGAGAAAAACGGTTACGAAGTTGAACGTCAAGCCCCTTCATTAGAAGAAAGCCTAAGTGATGATTTGCTTCATAAAACAGTAGGACAGCATGTGGAAGAAGAGGCTACAATTGTACAAGCCTTGAAGCAGGAGCAAGATGTAGTGGCGTTATCATCTACAGAAGATAACGAAGAAACTTTACAAGAAGAGTCAATAGATTCTAAAGTAGAGCATGTGTATTCGATATTAACAGAAGAAAATGAATGTAATACAGAAATAGAAGAAACTGTTGCTGAAGTTGCAGCAAATCAAGTCGAAGAAGAAACCTTAGAAGATGTAGTGATTGTAAAAGCAGATGAAAAGCTTGAAGAAACAATTACTATAGAAATACCAGATGCTTTTGAAGAAGAAGCTAAGGAAGCAGAAGAAGTTGTGGAATTAGAAGAAACTGAGGAAGCAATAGAAGAAGTTGTGGAATTAGAGAAATCTGAGGAAGCGACAGAAGAAGTTGTGGAATTAGAAGAAACTGAGGAAGCAATAGAAGAAGTTGCAGAATTAGAGGAAGCTGAGGAAGCGACAGAAGAAGTTGTGGAATTAGAGGAAGCTGAGGAAGCAGCAGAAGAAGTTGTAGAATTAGAGAAATCTGAGGAAGCGACAGAAGAAGTTGTGGAATTAGAAGAAACT